>PWJZ01000009.1 GCA_003559855.1 Bacteroidales bacterium | reverse complement strand
CTGAACTAACATAATCTTGAATAACTTTCAATTTAAACTCGTCCGTGTAATGATTTACTTTTCTTTTCATAGTCCTGATTTAATTTTACTTTTTCTGTAAACTTATTTCAGGACAAGTCACGATTGACCCGGTTTCTACAGTCGGGATACCTGAATTATTTATAATATTCCAGCCCCAATAATACCATGATCCTCCACTTCCTCCATTGTTGAGGTAGTTCCATGTGTAGTGCGTTGGGTATTGATTGCTGGTATGCCATTCCTCGTTTGCTGGCAAGTTCCTTACCCTGTTAATCTCATAGGTGAACAAATAGGCAACACCACTTGCCTGCCCACAACTGCCTCCATCTTGAGAAAAAATTGGTCTGAACCAAATTTTTTCTGAATTATCAACCACAGATGGAAGAGTCATTTGTTGTGATTTGGGAGTAAGAATTAATTCGGGTATGGCATCTAATTCAGCCTGTATCTCTGGCGTTATTTCAGGTAAGCCACCAGCCCACCAAGGCTCACCGTTTGGGTCAGGATTAAGATTGATAAGCTGAGCGCTTACCTTAATAGCTAAGCTTGTTAGCAGCCATAACGTCAGTAGAATAAAGAATTTTTTCATGATAATTTGAATTTGGTTTATAATAAATTGAATTTAAAAGCCTGTGTATACACAGGTTTATCTTAACACTTTGAGTATTGGTCTTGCATATAGCTGCCCATTTAGCTCAATACTTATGTAGTACAAGCCTGGTGGTAAGGATGCAAGGTTCATGGTTCTTCCCTGTTTATGGTTAATGTTTTGACTTAACATCGGTTTTCCGGCAAAATCAAAGATTTTTATCGTGAGATATCCATGCAAAACCTGATCGTTTGGTAATTCAACATGTAAAAAGTCAGAGAAAGGATTGGGAAATATTTTTATATCAATTTTTTCCGGAGTTGGTATTGCACTGGATATAAAAACCGGTTCAACACTGCGGTACAGGGAATTTTTGTATGCATACAGGTAACCATCAGGGGCAAGGCTTAGACCTTCAACATTGGGATAGTTACCCATACCTGAAACGATGAGTTCCCATGATTTGCCGTTATCCAATGAACGGAACACACCACCCTGTCCGCCATGCTCAAGGGTGCAGCCGATGTAGAGGACATCGTTGGGATCGATGGCGATTGACGTAACCCATACATTGTAAGCCACCTTCTCCCAGGTAATGCCATTGTTCTCTGATCGGAACACACCACCGCCACCATATTCATGATCGCCTCGGCTCCCGGCAAACAGCACACCTGTTGAGCTGACAGCAAGCGATGAGATATACTTGTTATGCAGCCCAACATGCTCCCAAGTATCGCCATTATCAAAAGAACGGTAAACACCTCCGCCATCACCAAAACCCATCCATGAAGTAACCCCGGCAAACATAACTCCATCATTGTTTTCTGCTATGCCGGTTATTGTCTGGGTGTTATCTAAATGGAAAACTTTTGTCCAATTATCCCCGTTATCGGTTGACTTGAAAATTTCGTTGTTACTAATGAATAAATCACCGCTTGAATTGCTCATTATAGATATTACATTGCTTGTGCCTGGAATTGGTAATGGTGTCCATTCACCGCCTATGCTATCCATGCGAAAAAGATTGCTGCCCCCACCCCCGCCGGTTCCAGCAAAAATATTTCCATTTTGATGAATTAGTAAACTATAAACAGTAATATCCAATAATCCGATATGCTCCCATGTTTCACCATCATCATTGGTAAGATAAACACCGTTTCCCATTCCGGCAAAAACTTCATTCTTGTTGTTTACTGCTAAAGAAAATACCCTTCCACCGGTAGGTCTGTTCATTTGCATCCAGAAGTCCTCCGCAATGCTATGGATGCTAAAAAGAAAGAGGAAAATGCAGATATAAAGTGTTTTCATGATAGATTGTTTTAGTTAATTTTCAAGTATCGCGAGGCAATCTTATAAAAACCCTGATGCGTTTGGTTGCGTGGGTTTGATTTAATCTGAATTTCTATGTTGAATTTGATTCTTTTAACAAAATTAAAGCATTTTTTATGAATTTACCAAAAAAATTAATTCTTAATCAGATACCCCCTGTGTATATCATACCCTGTTGATTTGACCGAATAGATGTAAACGCCGGGCTGCAGGTATGATAGGTCAAAGGCGGTGGAATTGCCGCTTATTTTGCTTTTGAAGACCTTGTTGCCTTTTACCGTATATATGGTAAAGACGGCTTCGCCGCTAAGCCGGCTGTGCTTGATGGTTACAATGCCGGTGAACGGGTTCGGGAAAAGCGACATGTCGTAAAAAGGCTTTTTCGGCGTAATTATGTTTGATATGTCGAAGTTTGCCGTCAACTCTCTGTCACTTTCAACAACAAAGCTGTATATTGAGTCGGTCGTAAGCTCGGTTCCTTCTTCATCCGTCCAGCTTTCAAACTTCCATCCTTCATTGGCTGCGGCAGTGATAGTGGCTTCTTCGCCGTATGAGTATTCGCCTTCGCCTTCAACAGTGCCTGCTTCTCCGGGAATTGCAATGAGCGTAACAGTGAATGTTTCAAGAACCATCTCAATATCAACGGTAGTGTCTTCTTCCACTTCAACCTCACCTTCAACGGTGATGTAGCCCTCTTTTTCCACCGTGTAATCATAAACGGAGGGATAAACATTTTCTATCACTGCTATTCCGTCATTGTCTGTCATGTATTCTTCGCCATCGAATGTAACAACGGCACTAACGATTGGTTCTTTGGTTTCCGAATCTTCAACTATAAAGGTAACGGTATAGACTTCAGGCTCCATCTCCACCTCAACGGTAACATCCGCATCAACCACTTCAACCTCTCCTTCAACACTTACATAGCCCCCTTTCTCCACCGTGTAATCATAAACGGAGGGATAAATATCTTCTATCACTGCTATTCCGTTATTGTCTGTCATGTATTCTTCGCCATTGAATGTAACAGTGGCATTGACGACCGGCTCTTCGGTTTCCGAATCTTCAACCATAAAGGTAACGGTATAGACTTCAGGCTCCATCTCCACCTCAACGGTAACATCCGCATCAACCACTTCAACCTCTCCTGCAACGGTGAGATAGCCTTCCGCTTCCACCATGTATTCATAAGTTCCGGGCAATATATTGTCGAATATATAATCGCCGGGTTCGTTTGTTTTGTCATCCAGGGTAACAACACCATCATCAATGTCTTCACCTGTTTTTGCATCTGTTATCTCAAATGTAACGGTGTAGGTTTCCAAAGGTTCAACATATATGGCTTTATTCCAGTCGCCGTAAATAGCACCTTGGTGAAGATATTGCCAAGTTCCAGGATACGTACCCCATAACCACAAATCACCCTTTCCGGGATAATCGGAGTCTGCATCCAAGCCTGCAGCGAAATAGCCGTCACCAAGATCGTCCCACTCAACACCGAAAACAAGTTTCTGACTGGCATCAATAGTGTAAGGCATATCCAATTCAATTTCTATCCACGATTTTTCCTGTGGCGTGAATGATTGACTGACATATTCTGTCAGGTTTTGAATATCAGGCCCCTGCCAGATCTTAATAATGGCATCTGCAGAAAGGTCATATTGATACACCAGAACTTTGGTAACTACCAATCCATCATAGGGAGCCAGATCATCAGTATCAAAGAGGATAGCAGAAGTCCACCAGAGTGAAGAACCAATAGCATTCGCATTAACTCCATCATCCCATCTGAGCCATTCGCCACTGTTTTCATCAGTTAAAATAGCAGAGCTGCAGGATGTGGCGGTTTTTTGCAGCTGGAGCTGTGAAATACCAGGGGTTGAAAACAAAAAGAATAAAATCAACCCATACGCTGTAATTTGAAAAAGTTTTTTCATGATAGATAAAAGTTTAGTTAAACTTTAAATTTAATTAAGGAGTCCACTATAAAAATTCAAATTATCCACAAATTCACACAAATAATACATATTAATTTGCTGATTATCAATGTTGTAAAACAATATTAATTTACACAAATTAAAATTAATTTTTTTAACTTTGAGCACACCCCAAAAAATATTTTTTTGCCGCAAAGTTATACCGTTAATTTTTGACTTTTCGGAGTAAACTCAACTTTGATTTAAATCTTAGAAACCGTTTAACGATTTTTATAAATAAGTATGAAGATACAATATATTTTTGAATTATAACATCAAAAAAAATGCTTTTTTATCAAATTTTTTCTATCTATCTATCTATCTATCTATCTATCTATCAGTCTTTTAGTCTTGTGAAATATTCAAGTGAGGAACTTGGCGAAGCAATCTCATGAACGAAGTGAATAATCTCGTATAAAAAGTATATTTTTTGTCGGACACTACTGATTAACAATTTATTTTTTATCGCTAAAAACAATCAATCTATCCTTGCCTTGAAAAACGGAGTTTGTGTTTCCCTGAACCCGATATCATGCAAAAGGCTTATAGCTTCATCAAAAAGCTTGATTACCTGAGAGGGCTCATGGGCATCGGTACTGATCATAACAGGTATATTATTAATATAACATTTTTCGAGGATAGCTGTGGAAGGAAAAAAACCATCGCTTTTTCCCGTGTATTTTCCCCTTGTGTTGACCTCTATTATTGTTTGATTATCGGCAATAACTTTGAGCAGACGGTTAATCAAATCCTGATACCATTTTTCATGTTCCGAAAAAAAGCGTCCCCTGTTATGCATCTTAACTTTATCTATATGACCAATGATATCAGGTTTTTCTTTGATGACCATTTCGCATGATTGGTCGTAAAAAGCTTTTACAGCACTTTTTACATTACCGTCAAAGATTTTTTCTATACCATTTACATAATTCTCCTCCGGGCCATCGATAAACCAAAGCTCACCTGTTTCCTTGTTTTTGACAAGATGAATAGAGCCTATGTTATATTCAAGAGCGCAGTTATTAAATATTTTGACAAAATCTTCGCTTGTTCTTGGAATATAGTCCATCTCCAGTCCGAGGTAAATATCAATTTTTTCCCTGTATTTGTCTTTAAGAATCTTGACTTTCCGGCAATAGCTTGCCAGTTTGTTTTTTGCAAGGCACCATTCATTAGCCTCGTTTAAGGGTGCATGTGCCGAGAATCCCAGAGCTTTTAAGCCTTTATCTGAAGCTGCTTTAACATAGTTTTCCAAAACATCTTTTCCGTCATCAAAACATGAATGTGTATGAAAGTTATAACGCATAATTTAGAAACATTTAAAAATAATCGCCTTTATTTTAAAGACGACAGATGTGTTGAAAAAAATTCTGCTGAATTACCGTCTTATTTCTATCGTTGTTTTTCCGGTAAAAATAGTTAATCTTTCCTGTCGGCAAAAAAAATTTTTTGTACGTTTGAGCAAATTTTTTTTATGAGCTGGGAACATATAGTTTTGGTAATTATAACCGGTGTTGTTTGCGGATTTATCAACACTTTAGCCGGCAGTGGTTCACTTATAAGTTTACCCATACTAATGTTTATCGGTTTGCCTCCCAATGTAGCCAACGGGACTAACCGTATTGGTATTTTATTTCAAAACATAGTAAGCTCACTGAATTTTTTCAGGAAAAAGGTTTTGGATGTTCGCATGGGTCTTATTCTGGGAATACCTGCAGTTGCAGGTTCTGTTGCCGGGGCTTTTATTGTACTGGAGCTTCATGACCGTGCAGTAGAGATTGCGGTGGGTATAGTTTTGCTGATAATGCTGTTGCCGGTGTTGTTAAGGCCCGGGCAGTGGCTTAAAAAGACCCGTGCCGGTATGAAGCAGAAGAAATGGTGGCTAAAGATAGTCTTGTTTGTACTTATTGGTGTTTATGGCGGTTTTATCCAGGCCGGAGTCGGCATATTTCTGCTTTCGGCGCTTGTTTTGAATATGGGTTACGACCTGGTCAGAGCCAATGCTTTAAAAGTCTTTATTAACCTGATTTTTACGCCGTTTGCTTTAACGGTATTTCTTTTACGCGGAGAAATTGACATAATGGCTGGATTGGTGCTTGCAATAGGTAATTCTGTGGGTGCTTATATAGCAAGCAACTGGGCTGTAAGTTGGGGGCCGGTGTTTGTAAGATATGTGCTTATTGTTGTTATCGTTCTTGCAAGTATTAAACTGTTGTTGTTTCCAGGGGGAATATAAAATTTATCGCTGTTGTCCGATTATTTTTTTGGCAGTTGACAATTGACAAGAAACGGTTAATTCTTTTTTTGAAGTGCTATGAGAGAAAGTTCCACGCAAAGCACGCAAAATGTTTAAACGCAAAGTGCGCAAAGTTTATAGATTATTCTATGGTCATTTGTTATTGGTCAGTGTTTTTTGGGTTACACAGAGAAACACAGAGGAGACACAGAGTTACACAGAGAAAATATATGGTGCCAGACAATTTTTAAGCGATGCCCCTCTGTGCTTCTCTGGTGCGCCACGAGGCGTGTGTAAATACAATTATTAATTAAATACCTAAAAAGATGAAAGTTCTTTTCAATCCAATTTGCCGTTCAGGTTGAAGTACTCCTGACACTTTGGGCGGAAACAAACAAGGTGAAGCTCAGGAAATACGGTTTTGTAAGCTGCACCAGTTAAGCTTCGTTACACTTTGGTATTGGTCAAGCTCTCGGAGATGCTGAAACCTGTTATACCGGATGAAGAAACGGCGATTTGCAATCCGGTAGATACCCGGAGTAATATGGTGTTGCGTGCAAGACAAGGTAGCACATGAACGTGGGATACCCTAACGCAGCCTTGTCACGGCTGG
>PWJZ01000105.1 GCA_003559855.1 Bacteroidales bacterium | reverse complement strand
GTATTCATAACAGGCAACGTCTTCTGGGAATCGTTTATGAAATTGTATCGCGTTCACTCCTTTAAAATCTAATTCATTTTTCATGTCACAAATATCTGGATACCTAAGTGCCTATACCTATATTTTTATTATTATTTGTTATTACATCGGCTTTTGCTAATTCTCACGATGAATTTGCCGGTGGCTCCGGCACAGCAGGGGATATCTGGCTTATAGCCACCGCATGGCATCTGGACAATGTTCGCAATTATATTGGTGGAGCTCATTCAGATAAGCATTTTAAGCAAATTGCCGATATAGATCTGGGCATGCCGCCCTGGAACCATGGCGAAGGCTGAATCCCGATCGGACATTCAATTGAAAATAGCTACAGTACGGGCTGCGCGAATGGAAGTATTAATGTTGGAGGTCTCATAGGAGAGACTTTTCAGACAAACGTAATAAACTGCTACAGTACCGGTTACGTTGTTGGACAAGATTTTTATTCCGGCGGGCTTATAGGTAAATTAGGTTATTCAACAGGTGTTTATGACAGCTTTTGGGATATTGAGACTTCCGATCAAAAAACCAGCGATGGGGGCGAGGGTAAAACCACCGAAGAGATGATAATAAAGAAAACCTTTAAAGAGTGGGATTATGAAGCTATCTGGGATATTATAGAAGGCGAAACCTATCCTTATTTTCAGTGGCAGGAAGAACCCGGAGGGCATAATTATCCACACAGATATGAAATCATACTTATCGTAAACCCAAAAGAAGGAGGCGTTGTTTATGGCGAAGGTATTTATGAAGAAGGCGAAGAGGTGGAAATTGCAGCTGAGGCAAAACAGGGCTGGGAATTTATTGAATGGACAGGCGATATCAAGTATGCAGACAACCCGGAACAAGCATCGGCAACCGTGACCATGCCAGCCGAGGATATTGCCCTTACTGCAAATTTCAAAGATGTTGTTTATGTGAAAGACATAGTTGAGGCTGATGTAAAAGTATTCCCCAACCCGGCAAGAAACAAGATTTTTATTAAATCAAACGAACTAATAAAACAAATCAGGCTGGTAAACAGCAGCGGGCAGGTTGTCAAGAATATTGCCGTTGATGCACACCGTGCGAAATTGAACGTAAATAGCCTGACATCAGGTATCTACTTTGTTCAGGCTTATTCTGATAAAGGCGTAAGTACTTTGAGGATAAAGGTGTTCCGGTAGATAAATTTTGAAAGCTCAAAAAGAGTTTTATAATAGTATGGTATAGAAATATTTTCAGCTTAACCAAATTTTAATTTTATGAATGATCTTTTGCGGATATTCCTGTCAAACCATGAAAAAATCTGCTTGGCTGGTTGATGATGGTAAAATAACAATAAAAGTAGTTGTTTATGTCTGATAAATTTAATACCAGCTACATTGTGTCAACGAAAAAAACTAAAGCTGTTGCATCTCTGAGTAAGGAAGAAAGTCAGATTTGCGATATGTTCAATGAGATATCAGCAAAATATGATTTTCTAAATAAAGTATTTTCACTTGGCATTGGCTCTATGTGGCGTAAAAAACTAGTCAGACATCTTAAATCTTATAATCCCCGGCATGTGCTTGATACGGTCACCGGAACCGGAAATCTTGCCATTAAAATTGCAAAAATAAAACCCATGTCTATTACGGCCATAGATTTTTCCGAAAAAATGATTGAGCTGGGGCAAAAAAAGATCCGTAAACGCAGGCTTGACCGGTTGATACTTTTTAAAACTGCCAGTTGTAATAATCTTCCCTTCAGTGACGGATCATTCGATGCAGTTACTAATTCATTTGGTATAAGGAATAACAAAGATCCATTGAAAGCATTGAAACAGATGCACAGGGTTTTGAAAGATGATGGTGTTATGATATTGCTGGAATTCGGCATGCCAAAAAATTTTTTTGTGAGAGTACTGTTCTTATTTTATTTTACAGGGCTTTTGCCTTTTGTCGGTGGTGTATTGACAGGAAAAAGAGGTGCGTATTCGTATTTAACCTCTTCTGTAAAAGAATTTCCCTATGGTAAAGACTTTATTAAAATACTTGAGGAAGCCGGGTTTGCTCAGTCAATTTGTAAAAAATGCACATTTGGGGTGACTTATTTATACATTGCAAGGAAGAATAAAAGCTGATCAACGATATTTTGCGGTTGATGATCATATAATATAGTCAAATAAATAACGTTTAATCCATATATTTTTTGTTTATAAAAACCTGTTATAATGTTCAGACGAATCAGGCAAAGGGCCCTTATATTATTTGTTGTGGTTTTTATGTCAGGCTTAGTATCCGATATATACTCTCAAAAAACGCCGGGGGTATTAAATCTGCCACATTATGATTACAGACCTTATCATTTTGGGTTTTTGCTTGGTTTGAATAAAATGGACTTTGCACTTAAACCAGTTGAAGATATGCACAGCCTTGATATGAGAATTCCCGGGCATAACTTTGACACACTTCATTCCGTATTGGCTGAACCCGAATACGGATTCAATATAGGTATTGTTTCAAATTTAAAGCTTGGCCCGAAATTTGACCTGAGATTTTTACCAACACTTTCTTTTGGTGACAGAAACATCATATATGAGGGTGTTAGTAAAGACGGAAGATCATTGGTACGTAGCCAAAAAATAGAATCAACCTTTCTTGATTTTCCGCTGTTTGTTAAATATAAATCGGTAAGGATGAACAATACAAGGGTTTATGTTATCGGTGGGTTCAAATATAGTCATGACCTGGCTTCAGCCGAAGACAAAGACGACCCCGATGCCGATGTCATTGCCAGTACCTACAGGGATGATTTTTATTATGAACTGGGAGTCGGCTTTGATCATTATTTTTATTATTTTAAATTCTCAACCGAGATCAAAGCTTCCTTTGGAATTAGAGATATCCTGAAACAGGAAAACACTATTTATACAAACTCCATTGACAGGCTAAACTCACAAATTATACAACTGTCTTTCCTGTTTGAATAACAATGAAAATCAATAAAGAGAGTAATAAGAGGAAATTATTTTTTCTTATCTGTCAAAAATTTATCCGAAAGGCATAAAATTTGATATAAATTTGCCCATATGCTATTGTTATTTTTAATACTGAATAAAATAAACTACGGATGAAAAAGATTACAATTACCTTTGTTTTGCTGCTTGCGGTAATATCTGTTTATGGTAAAAGTCCTATGGGTACCACCTGGGTGGTCTTTATAGGAAACTCTGATTATGAGGTATATGAAGACCTGCCGGAAACCGAACGTGATATACGTTTGATGGGCAATGCACTGGAAAAATACATGATTGACACTATTATTCATAAAAGTAACCTGACAAAAAGCAGTATGGAGGATTTTTTTTATAGGGAATTACGAGATATGATCATAGAAAATCAGGTCAATTCATTGATGATATGGTATGCCGGACATGGTAAATATATTGACAATACAGGTTACTGGTTGCCTGTTGATGCCCGTGTTGATGATATAGCAACGCTTTATAATATAAATTATCTCAGAGAAGCTTTACTCACTTATTCTGAATATCTGAAGCATACATTGGTAGTGACCGATGCGGGTGAGTCAGGGCCTTCATTTTACCAGGCTATGCGTTCAATACCACAAAACAGGCATTGTGATGAAATTACCGTAACAAAATACAGTTCCTCACAAACAATAGTATCATCAGGCTACGGATTTGCAACCGAACCGTCTGTGTTTACCAGGACATTCGCTTCATTGCTGACCCATAACATAAACCCCTGCCTGCCAATTGAAAATGTTGTAAATCAGCTTATAATGGTAGCATCGCGCAATAACCAGCCTATACCGCGTTTTGGAAAAATAACAGGAATGAGGGATGAAGGTGGTACGTTCTTTTTTATTAAAAAATATTAGCGACAATTAGCCGGTAATATTTGATCTTTTTATTATGACAATTGAACAATTAGATCATGATTTCGTTAACCCCGTTTTTTAACTATATTCCTTTGAATAGTTCTGTAAATTTATAAGTTATCCGTGCAGTAAAAAATAATTTAATCAGAAGCATAATGAAAAAACCTATGAACAGATTAAAATTGATCTTTATTGTAAGCGTAATTATTTGCGGTTCATGCAAGCCCGGCAAACATTCTGAACAGCTTGTGCAGATCAGGGGCGAGATTTTCGGCACTTACTATGCGGTGTCTTATTATTGTGCTGAAGGTAATGTTTATGAAGAACAAATAGACAGTCTTCTCAATGATTTTAACAGTTCAATGTCATATTATATTGAAAACTCAGTGATTTCGAGGATAAACCGTAATGAAACGGATGTAATGGATGATTATTTCAGTATTGTGCTTCAAAGGTCTCTGGAAATATATTACAAGACTGATGGTGCTTTTGATGCAACGGTTGCACCGCTTGTTAATGCCTGGGGGTTTGGCTTTGAAAACAAGAAGGAGATGACGCAGAAAAAGGTTGACAGCCTGCTGCAGTTTACAGGGTCAAACATGGTATTTATTGATGGTAATAATGTTATCAGGCAAGATCTGAGGATACAGTTTGATTTTAATGCCATAGCAAAAGGCTATGCCTCCGATTTGGTTGCAGGGTTGCTGGTATCGAAAGGAATAAAATCCTACCTGGTTGATATCGGCGGAGATCTTATTGCGGGTGATGTTAAACCTGATGGTTCAAAATGGAGAATAGCCCTTGAACGCCCCGCTGAAAAATATGATGACCCGCAGGAATATGACCATATTGTTGAAGTTGTTAACCGCGCCGTGGCAACATCAGGCAGCTACCGCAGATACTACGAACAAAACGGACAAAGATATTCTCATACCATAGACCCGAAAACGGGATATCCCGTTAAAAATAACCTGCTGAGCATAACAGTCTTTGCAAATGACTGTATGACCGCCGATGCTTATGCTACAGCCTTTATGGTTATGGGAAAAGAAAAAGCAGCGGAATTTGTCGATAACAGAGATGACATGGATGCGTTTTTTATTTTTTCGGAAAACCTTGAAGAATTTAGTGTCTATTCCACGCAAGGACTTGAAATTATTGATGTTAGGAAATAATGATCATTCGCCGGGGTCATTATCACAATCATCGGGCGACTTGTTCCGGCAAGTGCATTTCTTTGATCTGCCCGTAAGCGGATCAAATGAGTTGGGACAAGCTTTTGTAAACATACCATCGGGCTTTATAAACATCTTTATGGCAATACCCGCTATAGCAGCACCTACCAGTATGATTGCAAGAAAAAAAACTTCCATAACGGAACAATCTGATTTATATTTTAAAACAAAATTAATCCAATTTAAATTGAAATGTCAAAAAAACAGTACAATATTTTTAAATTATCTGACTCTGGATAATTTCGTGAAATGTTTAATTGGGATAAATATTAAGATATATTAAAAAAACATTTTATTTTTACCACGAAAGTTTCAATATGAAGGATAAAATTCCGTTTTTATGATAACACTGAAACAAAGAGACGGTCATGTTGTGATCGTAGTGAATACTTCATATTTGTGTTGTCAGTGCTTTAAAAAACAGTCAGATGTATTTTTCCGCTAAAAATAAAGATCATAAATACAATAACAGTAAACACGGCGGGCAGTATAAAGGATTTTACAAGCAAAAAGGCAAGGGCTTTTCAAAAACCGGATCTGCCGGAAAAAGCAAGAAAGAAGGGCAGGACAATACCGTACGTTTAAATAAATATATTGCTAATGCCGGGATTTGCAGCCGTCGTGAAGCTGATATGCTTATCAGCACGGGTGTTATCACAGTAAATGGTAATGTAGTTACCGAACTGGGAACAAAGGTTACCCCTGATGATGTAGTCAGATATAATGGTGAAATTGTAAAGCCGGAAAAAAATGTTTATATATTGCTAAACAAGCCCAAAGACTATATTACCACAACCAGCGATCCCATGGCAAGAAAAACGGTTATGCATCTGCTTAAGGGCGCATGTAAGGAGAGAACATATCCTGTTGGCAGACTCGACAGGAATACAACGGGATTGCTGTTGCTGACCAATGATGGGGAACTTGCCAAAAAACTGATGCACCCCAGGCACAGGATCGGGAAGCTATACCACGTTGTTCTTGACAAAAATGTTACAAAAGAAATTATGAATAAAATAGTCAAAGGCGTTAAGCTGGAAAATACAACCGTTGCGGCTGACAGTATAGCTTATGCCGGCAATGGCCAAAATAAAAAAGAAGTAGGTATAGAAATACATTCGGGGCAAAACAGGGTCGTAAGAAGGATATTTGAAAAATTTGGATATAAAGTTATTAAACTCGACAGAGTGATGTTTGCGGGGTTAACGAAAAAAAACCTGCCAAGAGGCAAATATCGTTTCCTTACACGAAATGAAATTAATTTTTTGAAAATGAATACCGGATAGTAATTTGTTTTATATGGATATCAATGAATAAATTTACCCGAAATATAAAATTAACATTACAATTTATCAGGCTTGCTTTGCTCTCAGGCATGATATTTATGGTGATACTGTTAATTGCAGGTGCTGTTCTTACCTATATATATCGCGATGAGGTAAAGGCTTTGATGATAGAATCGCTCAACAGCAACCTGAAAACAGAGATAGAGGTTGGCAATATACAGCTTGACCTGTTCAGGCGTCTTCCCAACGCATCAGTTACATTTGATGATGTGATTGCATTTGAAGTATCGTCATATGAAAACAAAGATACACTGATAAAAGCAAATCGTATTTATTTCCAGTTTAGCATTTTGGACCTTATTCGTAAGGATTACAAAATAAAAAGGCTGGAGATCACCGGCGGAAAATTTATGCCCGTTGATTATGCTGATGGTACCAATAATTACATTTTTTGGCACTTGGACAAAGAAAAACCGGTTAATGATTTTCAATTTGATCTGCAACGTATAGACCTTAAGAATTTTGAAATAGACTATAGAAACATGCGGCAAAAAAGCAGGTACCATGTTTCCCTGGCAGAAAGCCGTATGTCGGGAAAGTTCAGCCGTTCCGACTATAAAATGAATATAAGCAGTGCAATGAAGATCAATGAACTAATGGTTGAGGATTCGTATTTTTTAACTGGCAGGAAGGCTGACATTGATTTAATACTTTCGGTGAATGACAATGTTATCTATGAGTTTAAAAAAGGATCAGTAAAACTGAACGGCAATTCTTTTGAAATTACGGGATATGTAAAAAATGAAAAGCCCGGCAGTTACCTTGACTTAGCGGTAAGCGGGAAAGACATAAGGTTGCAAAATCTTATCAATGACCTTCCCGAACCATGGAAAAAACACCTGGAAGGGTATCGCAGCCATGGCAGCTTATATTTTAATGCCGTAGTTAAAGGAAAATCATCAAAAGCTGATAATCCTCATATTGCCGCAAATTTCGGGCTTACTAATGGTAAACTTGAAAACCGGAAACTTGGTTTATACCTGGATGAAATTAACTTCAAAGCACAATTTAGTAATGGTATACAAAGGAATTTATCATCTTCAGTGCTGAGTATTGGCGAGTTATCAGCCTTGATCAATAACGGTAAGATCAATGGTAACTTGTCGGTCTCAGATCTGCTCGAACCGTTATTGATTATGAACCTTAATGCTGATATTGAAGTACCCGATTTTATTAATCTTCTTGATCTGGAAAAATTCATGTCGGCATCAGGGCAAATGTTATTTGATGTCAGTTTTAAAAGCAGAATAAATCAATTGGGAGCAAAAAACACTGATTCCAGGGGCGAGCTTTTTGCAGCAGCTACTTCAGGCAGCCTTGAAATAAGAGATATGAGTTTTATTTTAAAAGAAGATACTAAAGAATACCGTAATCTGAACGGACTGTTCCATTTTAATGACAACGACCTGGTTGTTGAAAACTTTAGCGGGTTGATAGCAGATAATGACTTTACTATGAGAGGCTATCTCAGGAATATATTGCCGTATATTTTTCACGATGACCAACGCATGGTTATTGATGCCAGTTTAGTATCGGATAAGATCATCCTCGATGAATTGCTTCAGGATAATGTTTCAGACATTGATACTACATATAATCTGAGTTTTTCCGACAGGGTTGATTTTTATCTTTTTGCTGATATTGATCATCTTCGTTTCAGAAAATTTGATGCGAAAAATTTGACGGGTACACTGCAAATGAGAAACAAGAAATTCATGGCTTCAGATATTTCATTCAACTCAATGAATGGACACTTTGAAGGCGATGTATTTATTAATGGTACTAATGAAAACCATTTTCTGATGGGATGTGATGCCAGCCTGTATAATGTTGATGTTCAGCAGATGTTCTATCAATTTGGCAATTTCGGACAGGAGAGTATTAAGGATGAGAATATTAAGGGGTTGATCACCGCCGAACTTCAGTTTACATCAAACTGGTCACCAGATCTGCATATTGATTGGCAAACTCTTGAAACTACCGCTGATATCAGGATTGAAGACGGAGAACTGATCAATTATAAGCCTATGCTGGCTTTATCGAGGTTTTTGCGGGTTGAAGACCTTGAGCACGTGGTTTTTTCAACATTACACAATAAAATAAGGATCAAAGACAGGAAAATAGTAATACCCGATATGGAGATCAATTCCAGCGCCGTCAATATTAAGTTGTCGGGCGAACATACTTTTGAGAATGTAATAGATTACCGTTTGCAAGTATTGCTGTCGGAATTGCTTTCACAAAAGAGCCGTCAACGCAGAAACCCCCAGGAACAATATGGCGACATTATTGATGACGGGCTCGGACGTACTACCTTGTTTCTGAGATTAACCGGAACATCGGATGAGCCCGTTTTCAGATATGACTATCAGGGTGTAAGAGAGAAAATCAGAGATGATCTCCGCCTGGAAAGAGAAGAATTAAGAATAATATTAAGAGATGAATTCAGTTGGATAAGAAATGATACTGAAAGAGAAGATGAAGATTCGATAAGGAGAGAACGAAGAAAGGAAATGAAACGTATTAAAAAACAAGAAGAAGGAGAATTTGTTATTGAATTTGATGATTTTTAATCGAACATGATATTAATTATATCAGAGATATTTATAACCTTTAAGGTTTACTAAAAATTAAAAATTGATTTACAGTGGAAATATATCGTCGTAAACAACACTGGAAGCTGATCTTGCTTGGTTTAGCTGCGGCAATAGTTGCAGCTTCATTATGGTATACCGATATTATTGTAAAAAAAATATCACTTGAAGAACGGCAGAAAGTATCATTATGGGCTGATGCCATACAAAAAAGGGCAAACCTTGCCAAATACATGGAAGATTTTTTTGAGAAATTGAAGGATGAAGAACGCAAACGTGTTGAACTCTGGGCTGAAGCGACAAGAAGGATACTGGTAGCCAAAACCGAGGAGGAACTTACTTTTTACGTAAATATCATTGAAAGCAACACCAATATACCGATATTGCACGTAGATGACGAAGATAATATAATTACAGGCAGAAACCTTGATGAAAGGTTTGAAGGATTTGAGGTTTTTGAAGGTGAAATAAAAGAAGCTTTCAGCCGGTACCCGCCAATTGCAATTAAATACAACGGAGTTGCCGAATATCTGTATTACCAGGATTCACGTCTTTTCATGGAGTTACGATATGTGCTTGAAGACCTGATTGAATCGTTTATTGAAGAAATAGTTATCAGCTCGGCCAATGTTCCGGTTATAGTTACGGACAGCACCAAAACCAAAATAATAGCACATGGAAATATTAACACTTTTCAGCCTGAAGACCCCCGGTCGGTCGAGCAGACTATTGCTTCAATGAGAGATAAAAATCCGCCGATTTCTATTGATCTGCCTACACATGGAACCTGTCACGTATATTATACAAACTCTTTTGTTCTGACACAACTGAAATATTATCCTATTGCACAGTTTGTTATAATTGGTATGTTTTTGTTGGTAGCATATGTGTTGTTCAGTATGGCGCGTAATGCTGAGCAGAACCAGGTATGGGTCGGGATGTCAAAAGAAACTGCACATCAACTCGGAACACCCCTTTCATCGATGATCGCATGGATAGAAATGCTGAAATTAAAAGGTACGGATAAAGAAACAGTTAATGAAATACAAAAAGATATAAAACGTCTGGTAAACATTACCGAACGTTTTTCAAAAATAGGTTCTCCTGCGCTGCTTACAAGATCCAACATTGCGGATAATATTAATGAGGCAGTGGAATACCTGAAAAAGAGATTGTCAAAAAATACAAGGTTTATAGTCAATACCGTTCCGAAAAATGCAAATATAGAAGCACAGGTAAATCCTAACCTCTTTGAATGGGTTATCGAAAACATTTGTAAAAATGCAGTAGATGCCATGGGAGGAAACGGTACTATAACAATAGATATCTCCGAACAAAAGAATTATGTTGTTGTTGATATTACCGACAGCGGAAAGGGCATATCTAAATACCGGTTCAATGAAGTATTCAAACCCGGGTTTACAAGCAAGAAACATGGATGGGGACTTGGATTGTCACTCTCCAAAAGAATCATTGAAAACTATCATAAAGGGCGGCTGTTTGTTAAAAGAAGTCAGTTAAACAAAGGCACTACTTTCAGGATAATGCTTAAGAAGGATGCATGATCATGCCGTTGAAGGAATTCCAATTTCCGGGTTACTAAAAATTTTCTTGGATTCCGAACTACTCAGGCTTTCATTTGTTTTATTAATAAAAGAGAATAATAAATCCGTGTTCCATTCAAAAGATAATATATTGCAAATGACCACTAAAACAAATATACCAGTAAGTTTAAAAGTTGACGGCATGACATGCACCAATTGTGCATTAAGTGTACGCAGGCAGCTTGAAAAGGAGGGTTTTACGAACGTTGACGTGGATTTTGCTTCAGGTGATGTCAGATTTGACACAACTGACCAAAGCCTTGTTGCGAGAGCTAAAAGCAAGATAGAATCATTGGGTTATAAAGTCGTCGATACAGAAAAGCCGGAAGGACCCAAAAAGGGCCTGTCACTAATTGAAAAGAAGTTTTGGTTTTGCCTGATACTGACATTGCCTCTTGTGGTTGCAATGTTTTTACCTTTTGATTTTTTGCATGATGACATTTTTCAGTTGGTATTGACCATTCCTGTATTCGCTGTTGGTGTATGGCATTTTGGCGGCAGTGCCTTCAGAAGCCTGCGTGCCGGCTATACCAATATGGATGTTTTGATATTCCTTGGTACTACTGCGGCTTTTGTTTACAGCCTCACAGGTACGATATATCAGATGGGTCATCAATATATGTTTTACGAAACGTCGGCAAGCATTATTACTATTGTTCTTTTGGGCAATATGCTGGAACAGCGCTCCGTAAAAAAGACCACCGGGGCTATTGATGAGCTTGCTCTCATGCAGAAAAACATTGCAAAAAGGCTCACAGATGATTTTAGCGGCGGTCGGGAAAAAATTGATGAGGTTGATGCTGAAACTATACAACCCGGCGAAGCTGTATTGGTCAACACCGGCGATGCAATACCCGTTGACGGCCAAATATACTGGGGGCAAGGTCCTGTTGATGAATCGATGATATCAGGAGAAAGCCTGCCGGTCGACAAACAAACCGATGATAAGGTCATAGGCGGAACAGTTCTGGTGTCGGGCAATATTAAGATAAGGGCAACAGCAACAGGAAAAGATACCGTGTTAGCTCAAATCATAGAATTGGTGAAAAATGCTCAAAGAGATAAACCGAAAATGCAAAACATGGCAGACAAGATCTCTTCAATATTTGTACCTGTCGTTGTGGGCGTTGCGATCTTAACTGTCATTGGTTGGTTTTTCGTTGCCGGGCTGGAGTTTAAAGATTCGCTAATGCGCGGAGTAGCCGTGCTGGTGATCGCGTGCCCCTGTGCACTCGGACTTGCAATACCTACGGCGGTGGTTGTCGGACTGGGCCGAACAGCCAAAAACGGAATCCTTATTAAAGGCGGAAGCACTTTCGATAAGTTCCCCGTTATTGACAAAATAATTTTTGACAAAACAGGAACCCTGACAACCGGAAATTTCATGATTAAAAAATTTGATACCTTTCATGAAAGCCGTGAAAATGTCGAAAAAATAGTTTACAGCCTTGAAAAACACTCATCACATCCCATAGCAAAGGCTATTGTAAGCCGGCTGAATGTTAAGGAAATGATTGAGTTCGAAAAAATTGATGAGGAAAAAGGTTTAGGCATAAAAGCTACCGGTAAAGATGGTAACATATACGTTGCCGGTTCCTATAAAATTGCCTCACACCTTACCGCCGACGACACCCATAATATATATGTTTTGATGAATGATAAGCTGATAGGCTGGCTTGATATTGAAGATGAAGTTAAACCCAGGGCTAAGGAAATAATAAGTTTTTTCAGGAAAAGAAATATTGAACCCATACTGTTAAGCGGCGACAGAGAAAACCGTTGTAAAGAGATAGCAGCAGAGATCGGTATCGAAAAGGTCTATTACGAAAAATTACCTGAAGAGAAGTATCAGATCATAGAAGAGTTGTCAGCAAAACATAAGGTAGCTATGGTTGGTGACGGCATTAACGATGCACCTGCACTGTCAAAGGCATTTCTCGGCGTATCTATGAGCGATGCAACACAGGTAGCGGTTAAGTCGGCTGAAGTAATATTGCTTAAAGGAAATCTGCAACTTTTGAAAAATGCTTTTTCCATGACCAGGGTTACTTTGCGAACAATAAAAGAAAACCTTTTCTGGGCATTCTTCTACAACGTGATGGCTATACCGCTGGCTATAATTGGTATGCTAAGCCCTATGATAGCAGCATTTGCAATGGTTGTGTCCGATATAATTGTAGTGTTTAATTCCTTAAGATTGAAGACCAGGAAATTATCGTGATTTTTTTGTCACTCTTACAATCGAAAACGCCATATATTATTCCCTCCTTTTCCTGAATTTGAGAATATTGCTTAAAATTATCTGATACATACACGGCACAATTACAAGTGTAAGGAATGTAGCTACGGTCAATCCAAATATTACGGCCCATGCCATAGGGCTCCAGAAAATGGAATTATCACCTCCGAAATATATTTGCGGATCAAAGCTTGTAAGTAAAGATACAAAATTAATATTAAAGCCGACTGCAAGAGGGAACAATCCGAAAATAGTAGTAACGGCAGTAAGCACTACGGGCCTGAAACGGGTTAACCCGGCTTGCTTTATAGTTTCCAATGAAGTTTCGGGGTCAAGCAGCTTTTCTTCATCAATATTGAGTTCAGTTTTTTTAAGTTTATGCAGATAGTCAGTGTAATCAACAAGCACAATACCGTTGTTAACGACTATTCCTGCAAGGCTTATCATGCCAAGACCGGTCATGATAACTATGAACTCCATATTGAAAATGGCAAGACCGAGAAATACTCCTGCTATGCTAAACAATACACCGCCTATAATAATGAAAGGTTTGAAAACAGAGTTGAACTGAGTAACCAGTATAAGTGCTATCAGGGAAACAGCTATCAGCATTGCATATATTAAAAATACCATTGATTCCTGTTGTTCTTGCTGTTCGCCGGTAAACTCATACATATATCCTTCAGGCATTTCAAAGTTTTCCAGAAGAGCATCTATTTCACTGTTTACCTGGTTTGCATTATATCCCGGCAACACGTTTGAGCTAAGTGTTATAACCCTGTTGAGGTTGATCCGGTTAACCGAGCCGTATGTTTTTCCGTATTCGATGGCAGCCACGGCCGATACGGGTATTTGCATAAGTTGCCCTGTTGCCTGGCTGCGGAAGGTTATGCTTTGGTTCATCAGGGCAGTAATGCTGTGGCGATATTCATCCTTAAGCCTTAGCATTATAGGGTATTCCTCTTCATGAAGCTTAAATGTTGAAACTTCACTGCCAAACAGTGCTGTACGTATAGTGCCGGCTATCTGCATTGTTGAAACTCCAAAGCGGCGGGCATTATCACGATTGATATTTATTACTATCTCAGGCTTGTCGATTTCCAGGTCTTGTGACAAGCCTTCCAGACCTTCTATACCAGAGCTTTCAATAGCATGTTGTATCTCAGCTGTTAATTGCACCAACCGGTCAAAATCACGGCCGCTGACTTCAAGGTTAACCGCTCTGCCGGCCGGTGGCCCTACTATGTTCTTTTCAATATTGATGTCAAGGCCGGGATATTGCCCAATAATATTATTACTTAATTTGGACATGATATCACTGGTTTTGATACCTCCACGTTCCTCAAATTCAACAAATGTAAGTGTTATCCTTCCCCGGTTTGGTGTATCACCTGCACCCATTTCCATTTCGCCTACAGCTCCCTTGCCAACTGTTGTTAAGACTGATGTTACCAAATGTTTATATGGCTTCATTATCTGTTCAACGTCTTTTTCAAGCTCCTGTATTGTCCGGGCGACTTTAAGAATATCTGTTCCGGCCGGCATTTCAACAAGAATGTTGATAAACTGCGGTTCGTTTTCAGGGAAAAAAAGTACTCTCGGTGATCTTTGGATAAAGAATGTTAATGCCACGATAAGGAACAACATCGCTCCAATACCGAACTTATAAGGATTTCTGCCTTTCAAGGCGTATTGTAAAACTGAGAAATATAGCTTTTCGAGCGAAGGGAGTAACTTATCGCGGAACCATACGGCCATATGCCTTAAAACAAATTGTCCGGCACCATAAAATAAGCCGACCAGTATCATAAGGTTTCCGGGAATGTCGAGTTTTAATGCTTTGAATATTACGGCTATTATAATCAATGTTGCCAGTATTATCAGCTTTTTTTTAACGGTTGGATTATTTTTTCCGGAATGATATTGAGAGGATGCATCACTTTTCTTTTTGAAAAATGTTGAAGAGAAAACGGGTATTATGACAAGTGCAACAAACAGGGATGAGGTGAGCACGACTATCAAAGTAACAGGCATATATTTCATAAACTCCCCTGTCATGCCGGTCCAAAATAGCAGCGGGAGGAACGCCGACAGGGTGGTAGCCGTGGATGTGATAATAGGCAATGCTATTTCTCCGATGGCAAGCCTTGCAGCATCAAAAACTGAGTGTCCCCGTTCGATGAAACGGAAAATGTTGTCAACGGCCACAATACCGTTATCAACCAGCAGGCCCAATGCAAGGATCATCGAGAAAAGAACGATCATGTTTATTTGTAAGTCCATGATGCCAAAAATCATGAACGACATTAGCATGGAAAGAGGTATGGCGAGTCCGACAAACAAGGCATTTTTGAGCCCGAGGAAGAGATAAAGGACCAGGATAACCAGTATCACTGCCATAATAACGTTATTTTCGAGGCTTGACAGTTGGTTGCGGGTTTCTTCCGACAGGTCATTTGTAATAGTGATAATTAAATTATCGGGCAATGCCCCGCTCTTTTTTGCTTCATCCAGCAGGTGGTATATTTTTTCTGTGGCATCCAGCAGGTTTTCACCGTCTTTCTTAACTACCTGAAGCGAAACAACAGGCTGGTCATCAAGCCTTGCAAAACCGGTGGGGTCAGCGTATGCGTCTTTGATTTCAGCAATATCCCGCAAATAAACAACGTTGCCAAATTCTTGCTTTACAATAATATCTTCTATTTCTCTTACGTCAGTAAATTCTCCCACAGTACGAACAGCCCATCGTGAAAGGTCATCAAACAACACAGAACCGGCAGCAATACTGATGTTTTCGGATAACACTGCATTTTCAATTTCCATAAAGCTCAACTGGTGTGCGTGCATCTTCAAAGGATCAACATTGATCTGAATTTCACGCTCTTCAATGCCGGTAATGTCAACTCTTGATATTTCAAAGATGTTTTCAATCTCTTCCTCAAGAAAGTCGGCATGCCTTTTAAGTTCTTCAGGCCTGAAATCGCCGGAGAGGTTGATGTTTAGTATTGGGAATTCGGAAAAGTCAATATCGGTAACAAAAGGGTCGGCGGGCAGATCCGAGGGCAAATCGCTTTTAACCCTGTCAATGGCATCTTTTACTTCCTGCAAGGCTTCGCGAATGTTTGTGCCGGTTTGAAATTCAACGAAAATGACGGAGTTGTCCTGCAGAGAGGTTGAGCGTATGTTGTTTATTCCGGCAATTGTGTTTATCTCGTTTTCAAGTGGTATTGTGATGAGGTTTTCAATATCTACAGGCGGGTTGCCCGGATAAAAGGTCTGAACCATTATGGTTGGTATTACTACCTCGGGAAACAATTCTTTTGGCAGATTTCTGTAGGAGAAGACTCCAAAAAGCACAAGAACAAATGCAAGGAGAAATATTGTGTTGCGGTTTTTCAATGCTAATATCGTAAGGCCAAACTGTCGCTGCTTACCGGATATTCCAGGTGTTTCTGACATAATGCTTTTTTGTATTATAATTTTTATTTTATCAAATCAATCTGTTCACCATCCTGCACTCTGTTGCTGCCTTTGTCAATAACAAGGTCTCCGGCTTTTAAACCTTCCTTTATCGTTGTTTTGCCTTCACTGCTCAAACCTCTTTCTATGTATCTCTTTTTTGCAAAATAGCTTTCATGTTTGCCCGGTTTTGCTACATAAACATAATGGCCCTGAATGTCTTGCCTGATCAATACTGAAGGTATAACAACAGCCGAATCAACATCAAACTTCATTATGCTCATATTGCCAACCATATTTGGTTTGATCTTGCCGCCGGGGTTTTCTATTTTAAGCTGCACACGGAATGTACGGTTTACGGGGTTTATATAGTTGCTTACCCGGTCTATGTGCATGGTCTTTTCATAATCCCTGTAAACAGGAAACCTTAGTATTACCTCGCTGTTTTTATTTATGTGAGGCAGATAGGTTTCAGAAATATCAGCATTAACGTAAAGATCATCAAGATTTACAATTTGCATCAACCTGGTATTTGGCATGGCAAGTTCTCCTTCCTTGATAAATATGTCATCTATAATACCATTTAAAGGTGCACGTATAATTGACATTTCAAGTTGGGATTTCAAAGAATTCAAGCGGCTTTGCAATGATTTGTAGCTGTTTTTGGCTTCAAGGTACTGCATTTCGCTGCCAATTTCCTGTTCATACAGACGTTTTTGCCGCTCGTAAAAGGTTTCAGCTAATGCCAGGGATGACTCAACTTCTTCAATATTGTTTTCTATTACGCTTGTGTTTAACCTGGCTACGGTTTGCCCGGCTTTAACGCTTTGCCCTTTTTCGACCAGGATTTGTTTTATCTGCCCGCTGGCTTCTGGGCTTATTATTGCTTCATTTACAGCTTCAACAATGCCTGCAGTTTTCAGATAATGGTTAAACCTCTGAGGTTGCAGTTCAATAACCGAAACACGGGTTGCAGCGTCATTTGCTGCAACAGGCTCTCCCATATCGCGAAGCTTTTGTTCTAGCAGGGTTATTTCGCGTTCTTTACCGGTGATCTGGCGGCGCAGCTCTGATATGTTGCCGCGCAAATCATCAGCTGTTTGCTCCTGATCGCGGTCGCAGGAAATGATGAAAACTGAAAAAGACAGCAGGATGAATATGCACGCCTTTTTAAACAACGTTGACTTGTTATACAATAATTCTTTTTTCATCTTTTTTATTATTTGTAAATTTTAAAAATTTTAACCACAGAGTCTCACAGAGTAATTAACAGAGCAAAACCGAGTTTTTTATTAATCCCTTTTGATCCATTTGCCGATAATGACCCATCACTCACTGCTCATCACTTAGTGCTCACTCCAAATTGCATATTACCTTCTCACGCTCTCACTCTCTCACGCTCTCATGCTCTCATGCTCTCACATTCTCATCAAAGCCTCCCCAGCGCCTTTTCCAGGTCATTTTTAGCTGACAGCAACTCAAACATGGCATTCAAAAAATTGGCCTGTGTTGCTATCATCTGGTCTGAGGCCTGTGTCAGCTCAAGGCTTGACGCCATGCCTTCGCGATGCTTGATTGTTGTCTGGTTTAATATCTTTTCTGCCAGTTCTAAATTTTCTTTTTCATTAATATACTGTTTTAAGGCATTGTCAAATTGTGCTTCAGCTTCACTTACCTCAAGTTTGAGTGCCTGGTAAACCCGATCTTTATGAATTTTTGATTTTTCCAGTTCCAGTTTTGCCTGTTGTACTTGCGATGAACGCATCCCACTTGAAAAAACCGGTATGTTGATGTTCACTCCAAAAAATGTTGTCGGGAACCAGGGTTCGCCGCCATCAAAAATATTGAATTCGCTGCGCATTGCTGATTCCTGCCTGACAAATGAAGCTGAGATGCTTGGCAGGTACGAGCTTTGATGCCGGCGTAAATTCATCAATGAGAGGGATTCCCGTGATTGCATTATCCTGAAATCAATGTGGTTTTCAGGGTTGAAATCTGCTGTCTTATATTCTATTATCAATGATTGCTCAAACAGTGTTGTCAGATCTTCCGTCAGCTTAACAGGTGTTTTTTGTCCAATGCCCATCTGGAACTTAAGCAAATTTAAGGTTACCTGGTGCTGCCGTTCGAGGCTTGTTAAGCGGTTTTTCATATTACTAAGGGTAAGCCTGAGTTGGTCAACGGTTATACGGTCTGTAAAGCCTTCTTCATAAAGTTTTTTTGTCTCGTGAAGAGTTTTTTCCATGTTGTCTGCGTTTTGTGAAACCAGGGAGATGTTATCTCTTGTCATCAGGGCAAGGTAATATGTTTTGGTTACGGTGTTGATTACTTCGCTTTCGGTTCTTTGCAGGTTTTCTTCAGCTAGCTGACTAAAAACCCTGGCCGTACGCAGCCCTATAATATATGAACCGTCGAATATCAATTGATTGATATTGAGTGCGGCAGTAACATTATGGTCTGTACCAAACTGTATTTCCATAAATTCGCCCGGCTCACCCCCGAAAAACTCGGCAGGAACAAGCGAAGTGGGTATATCTGTAAAGTACTGATAACCTACTGACCCGCTGACATGAGGCAACCCAATTGCCGCGGTTTCCCATATCTGTTTGCCGGCAACTTTATAATCAAGCCTTGCAGTTGTTAATTCATAGCTGTTGTCAAGCGTATATTGACAAGCTTTTTCGAGGGTAAGAAATAAGGTGTCAGGTGTACTAAATGTTTTTGATGAAAAGGAAATAGCCATCATAAACAAAAGAAACCCCATAAGAATTTTTGGTTTTAAAAATTTTATCATAAACAGAAACTTTTGTTTTGCAAAACATAATATTGGTTAGACAAATATTGTTTGATTGATTGAATTAATTTTTTATTTCATTTCTGGTTTGCTCCATTTTTTCCAAATAATCAATGCCTTTAGGTGTTGATATTCCACGAATATGATACATAAAGAGAGTCTTGAAAATTTCTTCAAAAGAGTATTTGAGGCCGGAAGACCAATCATCAGTTGAATACATTTCCATCCTGCTGACATATACGGATGCTATAATATCATAATTAATATCATTCCTGTATAGGCCTTCCCTGATGCCTTGAGAAACATTATCCATTATGTGCTTGTAAACAGCTTTTTGCTTATAGTTATATACTTGTTGCCAGAGGTCAGGGTAATATTTTTGCAGGTCATATATCATCACAGGATTAATTGCGTGCTGATGCCAGGTTATAAACTTGCTCATGTTAAACAACTTGTCTATTGCATTCTGATCAGGATCTGAGATGAATTTGTTTATTCCTTTATTCTGGTTATTAATAAGATATTGCAATACTTTGCTAATAACATCTTTTTTATCTGTGTAATGCACATAAAGGGTTTTTTTTGATATTCCGATTTTACCGGCTATGTCATCCATAGTGATGCTTTTAATGCCATAGTGTAAATATATATCAGCAATTTTTGCAGTAAGCTCTTCCATAAACCGATATGTGTTGTTTATAAATTCACACCGAAATAACAAAGTGCAAAAATAAAAAAATACACAAAAGAAACAAAATAAGTATAATTAGTTTCCAATTTTATAAAAACTTTTTCTAATTCTACTTTACGGAGATAAAAAAGCAATGAATGCCACGGCTATTGATATAACGTATTGTGATTAAATCAACATCAAAAATTACATTGCAAAATTATCAGACGCCACATTTATGTGGGGGATAAATTAACGATAATAAACCCGGGGCTTTAGCCCAAACTGGTCAAAAAAAAACTCTATTAATCCATCATCACCGGCTTTGCTGCAATCTCTATTATAATAGTGTTATTTTCAACTTTGCCTTCCACCACTTTTGATTGTCGGTCGATGCCGGTAAATGATTTATCAGACACTTTCATGTTTGTAAGTCTTTGTGTTGATTTCAGGTTGTCGGTGGCATTTTTAAAAGTATTGGCAGCTTGCTCATTATCATCATAGAAGAATTTCAGCACTTGCTTGTCATTATGTTCATACCATAGTCCTTCTTTGATGTTAAAAATATCCCTGTGACCAAAGCTGTAAACGTTAGATAAGGCAATAGGCCCTTTTATGTATGCAAAGCCAGAGTAATTGTCGGGTAATTGATTTTTAATTTCCGGTATACCTGCTTTTCCGGGAATGCTGTTCATAATAGCTTCAGCCAGTTGATTCATTTTTGATATTTCATCCGTTTCAATCCCTGAAGCCGAGATATAGAAGTAGAAGTTGTTTTTCCATACATGAATATAATCACTGCCCATAGCATATGTTCCGTCTTCTGTTTTGTGGTGAGGCACAACGTTGCGTGCTCTTAAGCTGAATATGCCGAAAGCAGCATCATCACTGTCCATTCTATAGACTTCGGTATAAAGGCTGCCACTGTCATTAATTGAGTAATTTGCTGCCGCAACATCGGCAAAGCCATATTCATAATAAAGGTCGGCTCCCCCATTTATTAGAAAAAACAGGTCATCTCCTTCATAAGCAATGATATCATGAGTGGGTTGCCATCTATCGTCTTTGGGCAAAATGTCAACAGCTTGTTGTGTATAAACAAAAGCGCAAAGCATTAGAGTCAGGGCTGTAAATAATATCTTTTTAATCATGATTATTCATTTTTTGTTTCTAAAATTTCCAGTTCGTTATAATTTTTGTTTCCCAGGCCTAATTCATATCCTTTTTGTATAGTAAGCACATCAGGGATAAAAAAGCCAACCAGGTCAGCGCAGTACGCATCAACAGCAACAGGGTCGAATCCTGCAACTACTCTGTTTGGGGAGACAATATCGCCCGGTCCGCCCGGTCCGTTTGTTACTATAACCTCCATAACATCTGATATAATAAGGTCGGGTTTGCGGACAAGGTTAAGATCAGCAATACATTGTGCCAGGAAGTCGGGGTCATTGCGCGAAGGCCCGTCAAGATGAAACTTAACATTTGTTGCGCGGGTATTGAGGCCCATCATATTTTTCATGGAATTAGTCAGCAAAGTAAGTCCGTGGTTCTTTGCAATAGGTATGTTGATAAAAACATCAACTTCAAATATTTCCCTTACCGTTTCAATTTCTTCAAGATGCACAGCTCCTTCCAGCCCTGAGTATTTAACAAAATTTTCTTCATCATACTCGGATGGGAATTCATTAGCCTCAATGGTTCTTGCACGATCAATATACTCACGATAATCAGGCTCCAGGGAGCTTCTTTCCCAATATTCTGGTTTAATATGTTGCAAAAAGACAACATCTTCGGCACCTGCATCAAAAACCATTTTTAAGGCAGCAATGACCACATCCGGGTTTACATATGCACCTTTTTCGCGAAAACCTGAATTAACAAGTATTCCAACTTTATCGCCTGGCTCTACAAAATTTTGCATACCCCCAAAAAGCTCAACAGCTTCTATTGTGTTTGAAAATGCATCATCGCCTTCAACCGAAACAATTTGTGGTTTACCGGCCGCAATATTGATAAAGGATAGCATAAGCAATGCTATGGAAAAACATAAAACTCTTTTCATAAATGCAGGGTTTAATTTATTATTGAGCGTTGTTATTACAATGTTTAACTTTAGGTTAAAGCAAAAATAGTAAATTTATTTAATGTTTTAAATGCAACCCTGTATAATTAGTTTTACTAGAAAATAGGAGAGCGATTTTATTTTTGTTAAACAGATCATTTTTAACCATTAAAATATAAAACAAAATTTCTTATATTGCACTAATCATTGTTGGCAAAACGTCCCAAACCATTAGCATAAACTATGAATATCAACATACAAACACCCAAAAAATCACTAAACAAAGCATTCCTGAAGGTCAAGCCCGAGCGGGGCGATATTGAAAACTTCAAGGCCAACCTCACAGAGTTGCTTGACAGGATAAATAAAAAAGAATCGGAGGAATTCCATAAAAACATCGTATCACGGTTTCTTGACAACACCTGGTATGCCGGCAAGCATTATATAAACACCAAGGGGCGTACCGACCTGGTGATACACAACGGTGCAAATGCAAAAAGCACTGTTGGTGTTATCATTGAAGCAAAAAAGCCCACCAACAAAGCTGAAATGCCCGGCACCGGCAATATAAACGTAAAAGCCCTGCATGAGCTGCTGCTCTATTACCTGCAGGAGCGCATTAAAAACAAAAACAACGACATAAAGCATATAGTCGCCACCAACATCTACGAGTGGTTTGTCTTCGATGCACAGGTGTTTGAAAAGCACTTTGCACAAAACAAGGAGCTGGTAAGGGAGTTTACCGACTTTGATGAAGGCAGGAAAGCCGGCAAAACCACCGACTTTTTTTATAAAGAGATAGCCTTGCCTTTTATAAACAACATAGAAGATGAGATAACCTTTACCCATTTTGACCTGCGCAATTATGAAAAGTTGCTGCGAGGTGCCGGAGAAGCCGATGAGAGCAAACTGATCGCCCTTTTTAAGATATTCTCACCCCAGCACCTTTTAAAACTGCCCTTTATCAACGACAGCAATACCCTCGACAAGACCTTCTACGCCGAGCTGCTGCACATCATAGGGCTGAGGGAAAGAAAGGAGAAAAACAAAAAGCTTATAGAGAGGAAAGACGAGGGCGAAAGAAGCCTTGGCACCTTGCTTGAAAATGCTATCAACCAGCTTGACATTCTTGGGAAAATAACCCGTATGCCCAACCAGGGTAGCTACGGCAGCGATTACAACGAAAGGTTTTTTAACGTGGGGCTGGAGCTGTGTATCACATGGATAAACAGAATACTGTTCCTGAAGCTGATGGAAGCACAGCTTATCAAATACCATAAAGGCGACAAGTCGTATGCTTTCCTCAACCTTGACAAAATTGACACCTTTGATGAGCTGAACAGCCTGTTTTTCAGCGTTCTTGCAAGGCAGCCACATGAACGTAACGTGGCGGTAAAAGAGAAGTTTGAAAAAGTGCCGTTTTTGAACAGTTCGCTGTTTGAACCCTCCGAAATAGAACATCAAACGATACTTATAAGCAACCTCAATGACGACAGGACGCTGCCCGTGCACCCGCATACCGTACTGAAAGACAGCACCGGCAAAAGGATCAAGGGAGAGCTGACCGCCCTTGAGTACCTTTTCAGGTTCCTGGATGCCTATGATTTCAGCAGTGAAGGCCATGAGGAGATACAGGAAGAGAACAAGAGCCTCATCAACGCTTCGGTGCTCGGACTGATATTTGAAAAGATAAACGGGTACAAGGAAGGGTCGTTCTTTACGCCGGGGTTTATCACCATGTACATGTGTAAGGAGACTATCGAGAGGGCGGTGGTGCAAAAATTCAATGACATAAAAGGCTGGAATTGCAAAAACTTTGATGACCTGCGCGAAGACGTCAACCATTTTATACGCAAACACCCGCAAGGCCGG
>PWJZ01000121.1 GCA_003559855.1 Bacteroidales bacterium | reverse complement strand
CCGGTTTTTGCTACTCCAAACCGCCTAAAATGCTTTATTTTTCAACATTTTAACAAATCCTAACAAACGAAAAATAAGGCTGTTACGCCGGTTATGAAAATAATGTTAATAAAAGGCTCTCAAACCGTGTAATTGTTAATAATTAAACAGTTATTTTGTCAATTTGTTTTATGAGCTTATTTTCTCCAGAAAGATTTAGAAAAGAGCAACAGCACGGTAAACATTTCCAGTCTTCCGATCAACATCAGGAACGAAAGAAACCACTTTCCAAACAAAGGTATGTGTGCATAGTTTTCTGCCGGTCCTACACTGCCTATTCCCGGACCTATATTGCCCAGCGTAGCGGCAACAGAACCCACGGCAGTAGTAAAATCAAGCCCTATAATTGTCATTATCGCCGAGCCTGCTGCAAAAATCAAAGCATATATCAAAAAAAAGGCAAGAAAATTCTGTATAATGTCCTGCGGAATTGATTTACCGTTGAATCTCACAGGGATCACCGCCATGGGATGAATTAACCGCTTAAACTCCAGTGAAGTGTTTTTTAAAAGCACCAGATGTCTTATCATCTTAATTCCTCCGGCTGTGCTGCCTATACACCCACCGGCAAACATCAGCAGAAATAAGACAAACCATAAATATTCATGCCATTGAAGATAATCATAGCTGGTATATCCTGTTGTGGTAACAATGGTAACTATTTGAAATAAACTGTGCCTGAAAGCACTTTCCAGATCACTATTATGCAATATAAAAATAGCAATGGTAAATATAAGAGCAAAGCCGGCAATAATTCTCAAATAAAACCGCAACTCCTCATTCTTTAGAAATTTATCAACCTGTCCTTTTAATAAAAAATAGTGTAATGAAAAATTAATACCTGCAATTACCATAAATAAAATAATAACGTATTGAATAAAGGATGAATATCCGGCTATACTGTCATTTTGTGTTGAAAACCCGCCGGTTGACATAGTAGTGAAGGCATGACAAAAGGCATCATGGATTCTCATACCGCCGAATTTCAAAAGAATAACAAGAATTACTGTAAATAAAACATAGATCACCCAAAGCCTTTTAGCTGTTTCTGTAATACGCGGATGAAGGCGGTTTGGAGTTGTGCCGGGAGCTTCTGCAATAAAAAGCTGCATACCTCCCACACCAAGTATAGGCAGTATCGCCAAAGTCAACACAATAATGCCCATACCACCCAACCATTGTGTGAGGCTCCGCCAAAACAACAAACCCTTCGAAACCGATTCTATATCTTTCAAAATGGTAGCACCGGTAGTAGTGAAACCCGAAATAGTTTCAAAAAAAGCATCACTATATGATGGCATTGCTCCCGAAAAATAAAACGGCAAAGCACCAAATATTGAAATGCTAACCCATGTGAAAGTTACTATTATATAACCTTCCTTTTTGCCTATATTCCTGTGATCATATCTACGGGTTATGAAAAAAAGTATAAATCCGGCAATAAAAGTTATTGCACCGCTCAAAAAAAATGCCCGTGTAACAACATTTTCTTCATAATAAACCGACCAAAATGATGAAATCACAAAAAACCCCGACAAAATCATCAAAAGGATTCCGATAAACTTGATTATCAGACGAAAATTAATATCCGACTGGTTTGACATTTGAAATAATATTAAAACATTTTATCAACGGCATGAAAGGCTTCCGGAAGGGCAAAAACCACAACTTTATCACCGGGTTCTATTTGAATATCCCCAACGGCAATATAACCTTCGTCACCTCTGATTATACCACCAATTATAGCACCTTTAGGAAAATTTAATTTTCTGACAGGCTTTTTTGCAATAGGTGAATTCTCTTTTGCCACAAATTCAAAAACTTCCGCATCGATACCTGTTAAGCATTTTGTTGAAACCACTTCGGTCATCATTGTAAACCGAATAATATAACTAGCTGTGGCAAGTTTTTTATTTACAATAGTATCAATACCTATATTTTGGGATATATCGATAAAATCGAGATTCTCAACAAGCGCTATTGTTTTTTTGACACCATATTTTCTTGCAAGCAAACATGTAAGGATGTTTGTTTCGGAATTATTTGTAACTGCAACGAAAGCATCCATAGAACGTATCCCTTCATCTTCAAGCAATTTAATATCGCTGGCATCACCGTTAATTACAAGTGTATCATTTAACATATCCGTTAATTCTTCGCTGCGTTCCCTGTCTGCTTCAAACAATTTAACGTTGAATTTCTTTTCCAGTCTCATAGCCGCCTGACTGCCAATAGTTCCGCCGCCTACTATCATAATATTGGAGATACTGAAAGGTTTTTTCCCCCCAAGCTTCAAAAGATGTTCTACACCTTTGGGTTTTGCGATGACATAAGCCATATCCCCTTCGCAGAAAACGTCTTCACCACGGGGTATAAAAGTTTCAGAACGCCTGTGAATAGCCACCGCACGATAATCAAGCTTTTTATAATCCGAAGCTATTTCGTTAAGCGACTTATTCAGGACCAATGCGTTCTTATCAAGCCTTATAAGTATAATAGACAACAGATTGTCTGAAAAATAAAAGATCTCCGTAGCCGCCGTATGTCTGATCAGATCAGAAATTTCCCGGGCAGTGATCTTTTCGGGTGAAACAAGATTATCAATTCCCAGATCTTTAAAATATGCTTTGCTCTTTTCGGTTGTATATACAGGATCATTTACCTTTGCTATGCATCTTTTAGCACCCAAACGTTTTCCCATAATAGTCGTGAGCAAATTCAGCCTGCCATCCAAATGCATGCTTAATAGCAGATCGGCTTTTTTGACATTACCGCTTTTTAATATATCCACAGAAGTAGAATCGCCCTCAACGGTCATTAAATCTGTATGAGATTCAACAATTTTTATAAGCTCCCGGTCAGGACAAATCAAAGTGATGTTGTGATTTTCTACCGAAAATAATTTGCACAAATGCAACGCCAACTCACTGTTGCCGGCAATCAGTATGTTCATTTAACAAATATTAAGATTGATTTTTTTGCAAATATAATTGGTTTTTATCTATTGCATACACCAACCGGAATAAATAAATATCACCTGTTAAAAAAAAATCTAATTTTACGAAGTTTAATGGTTAATATTCTATATCTTTTTCAAGACTATGCAAAATAAGCTTGAAAAAAAGCCCTTAGGGGAAAAGTTGATAATCGCAGTTCATATTTTCTCAAATTTATTTTTTAATCAATAATTACTGCAAAATTCAAATGTCAAAGATCATAGGCGTTATAGGTTCAAATTCTTTTCAGCCAGGCAGTGCCGGTTATAAATTCGGGGTTGAACTGGGTACAAAGTTGGTTGACAGGGGGTATTTCGTTGTATTCGGAGGCAGGGAAGGGATCATGGAAGCTGTTTGTAAAGGGGCACAACTGTCAAATAACTATTCCTTCGGACGCACTATCGGCATACTTCCATCGGGTAACCGTAGTGAAGCGAATCGCTGGTGCGACCTCATAATACCCACAGGCATGGGTTATTCGCGAAACCAGATTATCGTTAATACGGCAGAAATATTGATAAGTGTCGGCGGAGGTTCAGGAACACTTTCCGAGTTATCTTTCGCATGGCAGCTTGGTAAAAAAGTCATCTGCTATACCAGTATTGATGGATGGACAAAACAACTAGCCGGAAAAGACCTTGATGAGCGTTATAGCGGTTTGCTGGTACCTGCAGAAACAATAGACGATATTTTCCGGATAATTGATTCGTATATGAAATAATTAACCGTAAAGGTTAATCCACAGATCCCCCGAATCATTTATTCGTTGATAAGTCAACTGATGATGAGCCGAATCAGGAAAAACACACACGGCCAGTTACTCCTCCTGAGCCTCCTCCTCCTTATAGCCTTTAAAAGTCAGTTCATGATCCTTGACATCAACAACTACCTGCGTCTTGCTTTTAATATTGCCTGCGAGCATATCTTTCGACAGGTTGTTCAACAGGCTTCTCTGTATAATCCGCTTTAAAGGTCTTGCGCCAAATTGCGGGTCGTAACCCAGCTGAGCAATCCAATCAACGGCTTTTTCTGTCGGTACAATCTCAATTCCGTTGTCAAGTAACCGCTCATTGACCATCTTTAACTGCAACTTGACTATCTCGGTAATTTCTTTTTTAGACAACGGTTTGAACATTATCACTTCATCTATCCTGTTGAGAAATTCCGGCGGTATTCCTTTTCTTAGCAAAGCAAAGACCTCATCACGGGTTTCTGTGATTATTTTATCCTGGTTCTCTTCCGTCAACTGTTCAAATCTTTCTTGTATAAGCACCGACCCGATATTTGAAGTCATTATGATTATCGCATTCCTGAAATCGGCTATTCTTCCTTTGTTGTCTGTCAATCTTCCGTCGTCGAGCACCTGGAGCAGTATATTGAAAACATCAGGGTGTGCTTTTTCAATTTCATCGAGCAGCACTACCGAATATGGTTTCCGTCTGATCGATTCGGTTAACTGACCGCTTTCTTCGTAGCCGACATATCCCGGCGGGGCTCCTATAAGTCTTGATACGGTATGACGTTCCTGGTACTCCGACATGTCAATTCGCACCATATTATTTTCGTCATCAAAGAGAAATTCGGCCAGAGCCTTGGCGAGTTCGGTTTTACCAACTCCTGTGGTACCGAGGAATATAAAAGAGCCGACCGGGCGTTTGGGGTCATGCAATCCTGCACGGCTTCGCCTTATGGCATCCGACAAAGCAACAATAGCTTCATCTTGGCCGACAACTCTCTTATGAAGCTCATCTTCAAGGTTAAGCAATTTTTCACGTTCACTTTGAAGCATACGGCTTACCGGAACCCCAGTCCATCTTGATACCACGTCTGCTATATCCTCGGCATTGACTTCCTCCTTGATCATTGGGCTGTCAGCCTGAATTTCATCCATTTTTTTCTTCAGGCTTTCAAGCATTGCCTCGGTTTCTTTTATTTTTCCATAACGCAGCTCGGCAACCTTACCATAATCGCCGCTACGTTCAGCCTGTTCCGCCTGGAATTTATACTCTTCTATATTTTTTTTGCATTCCTGTATCTTGTTTACAATTTCTTTTTCATTTTGCCATTTGGCTTTCAGGTGATTTCGCTCTTCATGGAGATTTGACAGCTCATTTTTAAGAATTTTCAGCTTTTCATCATCTTTTTCCCTTTTGATGGCTTCACGCTCAATTTCAAGCTGTTTGATCTTTCTTTCAACTTCATCAAGTTCTTCGGGCACGGAGTTTATTTCCAGCCTCAGCTTTGAGGCTGCTTCGTCTATCAGGTCAATAGCCTTGTCGGGCAGAAACCTGTCGGTAATATATCTCTGCGAAAGTTCAACTGCAGCAATAATGGCATCATCCTTTATACGCACCTGGTGATGTGTTTCATACCTTTCTTTTAATCCGCGTAATATTGATATGGCGTCGGTTTTCGATGGTTCCTCAATAATTACAATTTGAAATCTTCTTTCCAGTGCTTTATCTTTTTCAAAATAGCGTTGATATTCTTTAAGTGTGGTAGCGCCTATTGCCCTCAATTCGCCTCTTGCAAGTGCCGGTTTGAGGATGTTGGCGGCATCCATGGCGCCTTCGCCGGTTGCCCCTGCACCAACCAAAGTATGTATCTCGTCTATGAAAAGCACAAATTCACCGTCCGACTCCACAACCTCCTTCACAACGCTTTTCAGGCGCTCTTCAAATTCTCCTTTGTACTTAGCACCGGCTATCAGTGCACCCATATCCAGCGAAAATATCTTCTTTGTCTTAAGATTATCAGGCACATCACCGTTTATGATCCTGTGAGCTATTCCTTCTGCTATAGCTGTTTTTCCCACACCGGCTTCACCGATTAACACAGGGTTGTTTTTTGTCCGCCTCGATAATATTTGCAATACCCGTCGTATTTCCTCATCACGACCTATAACGGGGTCAAGCTTGCCCTGAAGCGCCATTTCATTCAGGTTGTTCGCATACTTGTTAAGCGCATTATAGGTGTCCTCGGCAGTCTGGCTCTTTACTTTCGAACCGCCACGCAAATCCTTGATGGCCGCTATAAGCTCTTTTTCAACAACTCCGGCGTCTTTAAGGATCTGTGCCACCTTATCACTTCCTTTAAGTAGAGCAAACAATATATGTTCGACGGCTACAAATTCATCGCCGAAATCTTTCAGCATATTACTGGCTTTTTGAAGCACCGTTGCAGCCTCCCTCGACAGATAAGCATCTCCACCGGTTACCTGCGGATAACCTTCTATTACACTGTCAAGTACCGACATAAGATTATCAACGTTTACGTTAAGCTTTTTGAGCAAATAAGGTGCAACGTTGTCATCTGCCGTTAAAATACTTTTAAGCAAATGACCCGTTTCAACAGACTGATGCTGATAACCAGCAGCTATCTCCTGAGCCTTTTGTATGACTTCCTGGGATTTTATTGTGAATTTATTCAGATTCATATTTTATATCCTTTATTTATTATTTCCTTAATTTTTTTTGCTTTGGTGTCAAATTAAGTTATAAGTAACTCAATCAGATTGCCTTCGGCGAGCTCGCAAGCTCGGTTCCTCATTCCATTTCGTTTCGTTCTGAAAATGACACATTCTCAAAATATTTTTTAAAAAACTTTTTCCGTTATTCAACGAGATTACTCACTACACTCCGTTCCGTTCGGAATGACAGGTCTATCTTGCGTTGGGGAGGAGGGAGCAATCTTGTTAATTTAATCAAACAATAATAAATTTTTTGCACATATACTTCAGATATATTTTTTACAAAATTCAAACCATGAATCAAATGTAAAAGTCAAAAACATTATTTCCAGCAAATTCAGCTGATAGCTGCCGATTGTAAATTCCTGAAAATCAATCATATTTATCAGCAAATATCTGCGGGAAAATAGTTTTGTAAGCAGACTCAACTATTCTGTTTTTCATCCTGAATCACGCCAATTTGGCTGACATTTCCTTATTTGCAAGACAAATTGACATTTGCAGTATTAAAAAACATAATTAATTTGGATGTATTGATTTTGTAAATAAATATCAAAATTTTCTCAGAACTTTTGTATTATTGCCATACAAAAGCATAATTAAATT
>PWJZ01000072.1 GCA_003559855.1 Bacteroidales bacterium | reverse complement strand
TTTGATTAACGAATATCGATTACTCACTTAATATTTTATTTTATTTGGTGTTCGTGAGATCGCAATGTTATTCCCTTCGGTCATTGTCTCCCTTTGGTCGGCACGCTAAGTTAACGATTTTAAACTTATTTAAGATCTTATGTACTTGAAAAATTCATAAACCTTTTAAATATCACTATATCAATAACTTGCAAAACGTTGTCATTTCGACCGAAGGTAGAAATCCCGTTGGCATCTTTTTCAAAAAATGTCTCTTTTTATTCTTATACCCAATACCTCAAAACCATACTTTTAAACAATGTCAGGATCAGTAAAAAAAAACGGGTGTTGCAAAAACAACACCCGTTTTTTTTGTAAATAATCCTTGTTTTACGGGTTCTGGTCGCCGGATGAAATTGCATCGTTAGCATCAATTTCAGCTTGCGGTATTAACCACAACCATATTGCATCACCGGCTGGCGCACTAAGGATATTAGCCAGACCCAGGTTATGCCCTTGTTCGGCTGTTCTTAATAGGTCATGACCTTTACGCTGCAGGTCAAAGAAGCGAAATCCTTCGCCCCAAAGCTCAATACGCCTGTGGAAGAAGATCTTTTCTATAAGGGCGTCGCCGGTTAGTGCAGGCGCGGTATAGCCGGGGACCCTGTTTTTCATCAGATCTTCAAGGGCTTGCTGTGCATCACTATTCTGTCCTAATTCTGCCAGGGCTTCTGCCTTTATGAGGTACATTTCAGCCAGCCTCATCAATACAAGGTCTGCTGTAAAGCTACCTACTTCATGGGCCAGAAACTTCTTATTATTGTATTGTCTCCAGTGACCATCGTCGTAGTCGCCGTGAGGAGGGTTCAGATGTTCTTCGAGCGATACCCATAAGTTTCTTCTGACGTCGTTCGGATCCATTTCATCGTATAGCAGTGCATTGATTTTCTTATGACCACCCAGTGATGCATAAGACATAAAGCGACCATCCATGTGGCTCATGAATGAAGCATAGATCAGGGAATGTTCTTCGCTGATCTGTACACCCCACAGCCATTCGTCTTCTGTAATTGTATTGAACAAATGGTGTGATTCAGCGGAAAAATCTCCGACAGTAAACAATGATCTGCCGGCATCTTTGGCTGAATTGATTGCCAGGTCGGCATATTCGGCTGCAGCTTCATAGTCGTTCATTGCCAGGGCTGTCCTGGCAGAAACGCCGTATGCTATGGGCAGGTTAACGTGAGACCTGTGTCTTTGATAACCGGGGTTATCCTGTCCTTTGAAATAGTCAATAGCCTGCTCCAGATCTTCGACAATCTGATCAAAGACCTCTCCGACGGTTGCTCTTGGCTCACCTTCCTGTGCAGGTTCCAGGTAAATAGGAACACCGCTTTGATCCCTGCCCATACGATATGGATGGGCATGTTTCTGAGCAACCCAGTAATAACCCAGTGCCCGTATTACCAAAGCCTGTGCCTTTACATGCTCAATTTGTCTTGCTGTTGCGTCTTCAATTTCATCGGCGTACAGTATGATAATGTTAGCCTGGTTGATCAAGTTATAGAAGAAAAACCAGCGACCGGTATTAACTGCGCCGTCAGCAGCCCTGTGTGCGAGCCATCCGTACGTGCCAGTGTACCATCCGTAACCACGATCCCACATAGCCATATCTTCACCGGTCAGATCAATATCAAGTATGTTTCCGTGATATCCGCAACCATGGTGACGTAACAGAGCGGAGCCGTAAAATGTATCATCAAATGAATAGAGAAGACGATACATTCCGTTAAGTGCAAGTTGCGCACCATCGTATGAATCAAACATAACATCCGACGACAACGCGTCAGTCGGTGATGTTTCGAGGAAGTCTTCTTCACAACTGCTCAGAATAAAACTGAGCACTAAAAAGCTTAATATTATGTTTTTAATTTTCATTTTTGTCTTATTTTATATTATTAAAACTGCAAATTAACACCGAAAGTAATATTCCTGACCGGGGTATATGTGTGGTCTGTAACACCGGCAAATGAATGCTGCGGGTCCATACCTTCGTTTTCGTTCCAGATAGCGATGTTCTCACCGGCAACAAAGAGCCTCAAGTTGGAAATTCCAATTTGCTCAGAATAACGGTGAGGAAGTGTATAGCCCAGCGTAATGTTCCTGAATGAAAGGTATGTCATATCCTTCAGATACTGGTCGGATACACCGGGATACAAGCTGGAGTTACCATATTCAAGTTTCGGAATATTAGCATACGTTTTGTAATCTTCCTTGGAGACATCTTCGGCAGGTGCTCTCCACCTGTCATCAATGTCAATATGCATATGGTATCCCATACGTCCTTCGTGCATTAACCAGGAATAGATATTGTCATACATTTTTCCGCCTATACCGTAAGTGAACATAACAGACATATCCCAGTTGCCATAGGCAAAATTGTTTGTGAATGCTCCGAAGATGTCAGGAATAGATGTTTCACCGATAAAATATCTGTCGGCAAGGTCGTGATTGGGGGTTGTTCCTCTTCCTATTACTTCACCGTCGTCATCCTTAATATCATAATAGAACATTGTGCTACCCGTTACGGGGCATATGTGTGATACTTCACGAAGATAGTATTCATAGTAAGAACGTCCTGTTTCCCATCTTTTTGTTCCGACAATTGTACCTTCAAGCTGTTCAGGCATATCGGTTATTTCGTTTCTCAGGTGTGTTGCGTTGAAGTCGAAGCTCCAGCGCAGCTCTCTTCTTTGCAGGATATCAATGATAGTGCGGAGCTCAACACCTCTGTTTTGCATAGCACCAACGTTCATTGAGATTTCCGGCACACCTGTTGACAATGGAAGCGGAACTTCCATAAGCAGGTTTGTTGATTGACGGATAAAATAGTCAAACTCAGTGGTAACCCTGTCGAATATCCGGAAGTCAAAGCCTACGTTCAGGTTTTCACTTGATTCCCATACAAGCTCCCTGTTCTCATGCGAAGTATAGAGGGCACCCGGGATGTTGTAGTTGTCCCAACCCAGATCGTAGAAACTTTGCCATGCATAGTAGGTTGGAAGTGCGTCGTTACCTTGCTCGCCGTAGCTTGCTTTAAGACGCAGGTTATCCAGCCAGTCGATGCCTTGCATGAAATCTTCCTGGGTAACTCTCCATGAGACGCCTAATGAGTAGAAATCACCCCAGCGTGCATCTTTGTAAAAACGTGAAGAACCATCGCGGCGGTAACTTGCAGAAGCATAATACCTGTTGTCGTAGTCATAGCTCAAACGTGAAAAATATCCCTCAAGCCTGTATTCGTGTGCAAATGAGGTTGAACTTTCCATTGTAGTGGCAATGCCGATTTCGGTGATACCCGGAATCGGATATCCTGTTCTTGTAGCTTGAGCATAGTTGTAATTCAGGAAATATGCTTCGTGACCAAGAAGAAAATCAATGTTATGGTCGCCGAAAGAGCGTGCATAATTCAACAGCTGGTTGAAAGTAACACTTATGTTGCGGCGGTGGATTTTTCTACCGCGGCCATCAAATGCTGCAGCGTCGCCATATTCCGGGTTTTGGAACATAGTTTCATACTGGCTGTAGTAATCCGTACTTAGTGTAGTGCGGAAGTTGAGGCCTTCCAGGATATTGAGCTGTCCGAATAAACGGGCACCTACGGTTTCCCTCTTATAAGAGCGGTCATCAAGTACAAGCGAGCCAACAAGGTTTGACATTGCCGCATAAGGCCTTGTACCCTGATCCCCTTCGCCGACACCCCAGTCCAGCTTCCTGTTACCGTCATCATCCAGAATATCACTACCATCCTCTTTTTTCAAATATACCGGGTAAATGGGCCCCATCATCCTTGAATAGAAGAATGGGTTTGTGGTAAAGGTTCCCTGAGCAAGCAGGAAGTCGTAATCTGACAATGCAGCATTAACGTTAAGACCTGTTTCGAACCAGTCAACCGGCTTGGAGTTGATGTTTAAGCGGGTTGATATTCTTTCAAATCCTGATGTTATTGCCATTCCTTCTTCGTTAAGATAGCTCAGCGATACGTAGTAATCGCTCATATCAGTACCACCGGATACGTTAAACATGTATTCCTGGCGCAGGGCAGTACGGAACAGTTCGTCCTGAAAGTCTTCGTCCCATAACAGGCTAGCATCAGGATTTAAAGATACTTTCCATGGATTTTCTGGGTCAACGATAAAGAGTTCGTCAAAATCCATTCCGTATGCATTATAATCGCCCAGTTGAGCCAGCAGACCGGCTTTGGTATCGGCGTTGGCATCATCCAAAGAAAGTCCTCCCTGGAAATGCCTGTAGTTACGCCATGCATCAAAGTGAGATACCATCCAGTTGTCTGTAGATAATCTTGGATATTCCGGTAATGCACGGTTTGTAGTACCTACTCTTGCGGTGAAGTTCATTTCTGGTGGTCTGTCAACCGAACCGCTTTTGGTAGTTATCATAACCACTCCGTTTGCTCCCCTGGCGCCATAAAGTGCCGCAGCCGAAGCATCACGCAAAATAGTGATTGATTCGATATCGTCGGGGTTGATTGAGTTAATGGCACCTGAAAAAGGAGCGCCATCAACCACATAGAGAGGTTCGTTTGAGGCTGACATTGAGCCGAAGCCACGCAGGCGTACGCTGATGCCGGCGCCGGGCTGTCCCCCGCCACTGGTCACCTGTACACCGGGTGCTGCGCCTTCAAGTGCCCTCGTGATATTTGATACCTGACGTCTTTCAATCCTGTCGGAAGAAATAACGTCTGCAACGCCCGTAAATGACTCCCTTCGAGCAGTACCATAGGCAATAACGATTACCTCCTCGAGCGGTACAAGTTCGGGAACCATCTCCACATTAATAACTGACCGGCTATCAACAGGTACCTCTTCTGTCATCATACCGATAAAAGAAAATTCCAGCACAGCATCTTCGGGAGCATCAATCTGATATCTTCCCTCAGGATCTGTAATGGTACCTATTGTTGTGCCTTGTATTACTACGGATACACCTGGAAGAGTGCTTCCGTCAGAGGCGTCGGTAACTGTACCTGTAATTGTGATCGTCTGCCCCAATACATGTGTGCCTAGCATTGAGAGCAGCATGAATCCTAATATAACAATTCGCTTCATGTTGATTTGTTTTAGTTAGTAATTAAATTTTTTACTTTTTTGTTTTCTTTCATTTCAATTATATAATCTCAAATTTATAAATAATACAATAAAATTGCAAGTAAAAGAAACAGAATTTGATTCTTTCCTTTTTAATCTATTGTCTTTTATAAAAATTGATCTTTTGAACATTATTGTTTATTTTATTTTGAAGGGTTTTGCTGCCCGGTTTTGGCCGGGCAGATAAACCCTTTTGATATTATCTGGTTACCTGGAATTTATGGTGTTCTATACCTTTCTGTGTGTGAATACGCAAAAAGTAAACTCCATGGCTAAAGTTAGAAACATTGATAACAGCCTGGCTATTATCAACGTTTAGATCGTATATAACGCGTCCTGTCAAGTCGTACACCTGTATGTATCTGATCTTTTCATCACTCTTTATGTTAAGCAGGTTGCGTACAGGATTCGGGTATACTTTAGATGTCAGTTCCGCAACTTCGCTAATGCCAACGGTTCCGGTAACTTCTATTTCATCTATCAGTATCTGGTACCAGTCGGTGCAATCCCAGTGTCTGAAAGCGATATATATTAATTCGCCGTGATACCCTGCCAGGTCGAGGGTTCTTTGTTGCCAATCGACGTTTTCGGCTGTTAGTGTTTCCGAGTGAATTTCCTCAAAAACTCCGGGAACTATTGATTCGCCGGTTGAGATCAATACTGAGTAGTGTTCGTGAGGCCAGTCAGGGTCTTGTGTTTTCACCCAGAAGCTCAGTTCAAAGTCGGTGCCTGCAACATCTACCTGGCGGGTTATCAGCCAGTTGTCGGGCTGTAAGGGTTCGCCGTCCCATGATTCCGACATAGCTACATAATCGCCTTCTTTGGGTGAATAACCTGCCTCTTGATGAATAATATTCCATCTGTAACCATCACCACTGTAGTCAATGTTTTGCCAGTATTCCGGCAATGTTCCGTCTTCAAAGATCTCATAAATTTCAGTGACAGGATCGGGAATTTCTTCGTATTCGCCCCAGATATCGAAAATTGAAAAAGGAGTATAATCGGCATCTACGTTTAGCGGACGATACTCATCTTCAGGCAGGTCAGGATAATTCCATGTTTCACCATATATTACAATATAATACTTGTATTCATACTCTCCTTCTGCCAACGGTACAGTTCCTTTGAAATTCAGTATACCGTTACCTCTGTTACCTTCCCCGCTTTCATTCATAACGGTGTAGGAAACGGTGGATCTTTCCTCTCCCAGTATAACTTCCACCATAATATCATCAGTTACGGTAACCTCGTCTTCAACAGAAATGTATCCCTCTTTTTCGACTATGTACGCGTAAGTACCCGGAATTACATCTTCAAAGACATAATGACCCGCGGCATATGTTTCACCGTCAAAAGTGATAATTGCATCGGTTATTGGATCGCCTTCCGCATCCATTACACTGAATGTTACGGTATATGCTTCGAGCTCCAGCATAAACGTTGCGTTGCTGCCGGGTATCGGCCATTCAGGACCTGATACATATACTGTATGAAACTCAGGATCAAAAGGTACGGTTGCTCCGTAAGCCGTAAAGGTTACGTCGGTCATGTCAACATTGAAAGTAATTTCGTGGGCATCTTTCATAGTAACCGTAACGTTAGTTTCCAGCTGTTCAACATCATCGGTTACCAGTACCATATCCTGAACACCCATATAACCATCGGCTGTTACGCTGTAATTATAAGTGCCGGCTACAATGTTTTCAAATACATAATCGCCAGGCTCATTTTCTATGCCTGCGAATACAACAACAGCATCAGGAATGTCATTTTCTTGTTCATCCAGAATTTCGAATTTTACGGTGCGATATAACGGCAATGTAACCGTTAATTCTTTGTCGCCCGTTACCCTGATTTCATCTGAAGCCGGCTGGTATCCGAATGCTTTTGCAGAGAACTCATATTGGCCGTCTATAAGGACAAAATCAAAAACACCGGGGTTTTCGTCTATTTCCAAAACAACATTTTCAGTAACGTTGCCGTCAACAATTATCTCGTCTTTATAAAAGTAAAACCCTTCTTTATATACATTGTAAACGTACATTCTTTCAGTAACGTCGATATTAACCTGTCCGTTGGCTCCGGTTTGGTATTCACTGCCGGCTACAAGTACGGTAGCACCTTGAACGGCGGCTCCCTGTGTATCTTCGACACTGAATGTGAGACTGTGCTGCGGAGCGTCACCTTCGGCCAGGAAAACATCTACCTCAATGTTTTCATCAACTACTTCCACTGTTCCGAATTCAGTCAGAAAATCTTCATTAGCTGCGGAAAAGTCATATACTCCGGGTTCAACATTAGGGAAATCCATTTGAAATGGCAGGGGTTTGTCTGGGTCCTGGTATAATTCACGGCCGTCCATAGACACAATGGTTCCTTCCATAATTACCGGGGGAGGCGGTACTTCTCTCTGGATAATAAACCTTACCCTGTATGCCGGAGGTAACGGCAGCTTGTTCAGTTCAAAGTCAACATTTTCAAGTGCGTCACCTGCTTCGTCGACGACTGTAATTTCAAGATTATGTGTAACAAGGTCTCCCCACATTTCATTCACTTCCATTTCACCTGTTACTACAACTCCGCGATTGGGCTCTTTGTTTACCGGATCCCATGTCCACTCAGGATTATCCCATGTAGGATCGTCCTCGACAATAAAGTATTTGTATTCTTGTGGTCCGATATCGAGGTTTTCAAATTCTAATTGGTACATAAGTGGTGGAGTACCTGTAACTTCTATATTGTCAAGGAGAATATTCAGCTGATCGGTGCAGTCGTGATGCCTGAATGCTATGAATATTCTTTCACCTGCATATTCTTCAAGTGACAGGATTACATTTTGCCATTCTGCACTGCTGAGGGTTTCGGTATGGATAGTTTCAAATTGATCAATGGCGGGCGTTGTGGTTGAGATCAATACCGAGTAATTTTCAGCAACATTATTGGGGTCTTGTGCCTTGACATAGAAGCTCAGTTCGTAATCGTCGTATGGCGTGTAAATTTGCGGTGTAATAAGCCAGTTATCCGGGTTAAGTGCGGTTCCTTCCCATGAATGGGATTTTACTGCGTAATCGCCGGAATATGGTTTGTAGGATGGGTATGGTGCAATTTGCCAGAATTTACCGTCGCCGTTATTGTCAATATTGCCCCAGCCTGCCGGTATTTGGCCGCCGCTGAAGTCTTCAAAAAACACTACCTCCGGTTCCAGCGCTGTCATGCGTTCAAGCTTGTATTGATCGTCAGTTCCTGGCATTGCCCAGTCTTTTTCTTCTTCGCCATCATACCATTTGGCAAAAGTACCGGAAACATAGACATCATGGTTTAGCGGGTCGAAAGCTTTACCGTTGAATTCGGCATAGGTCATTTCCAGGTTGAATGTAACGTAGTAATCGCCTTCGATGAATCCCTGGATGCTCCAGTCTCCATCAATGCCATAAGTTTCTGTCAATGGCACCCAGTCACCGGCCGGAGTTCTCATCATGTCGCCTTTGCCGGGATGGTCAGTAACTGCATCATTAGCAGCAGGGAATACACCGTCGCCCGGATCGCCCCATATTACACCTATGAAAAGCTCCTGTGAGGCATCCAGGATGTAGGGCTCGTCAAGTTCTACCATATTCCACTCATATCCTGCAACAAAGTCAAACTCCTGCTCTACTTTTTTCTCAAGGCTGGTTGCGTCTTCTCCCTGCCAAACGGCAATTTTTGTATAGTCTGCTCCGGTACCGACACCAACGTTCATCCGGGTAAGTTCCCAGCCATCAAATGCTTCAATATCTCCGGGGGTAAAACGAGCTGCAGTAACCCATTCGGCAGGCGCAGCAAATCCCACAGCCCCAAATAATATACCATCGTCCCAATGAATCCATAAACCGACAGGATCATCCCTGTGTTCCGTAGAAACTTCCCGGGGGGATTCAAGTATCTTTTGTTCCAAGATTGCTTCCTGCCGCTGTGCATAAGTAACAGTGACAGCAAGAACCATAAAAATTGTTAATAGTTGTTTCATTGTTTTAGAATTTTGGTTTAACAATTGTAAAAATAAAGATTAAAATAATTTTAATAACTCGTTTAGTATTCTGGTTTTATCATAAAATGTTTGTAAAAAATTTGGTATTTAAATCATTTTTATAATTAAAATAATTAAAGTTAAAGTTTATTATATCTGAAAAAGGTATGCAGGTTTCAAATTCACGGAGAGTTTTGTGCATAGTCGCCATTGGTATCATTAGCGATAACAGTAGGTAAATTGTGAAACCGGAAGCAGTGATTGCTGGTTCTGCGGAAGGTGTAAGGTTATGGAAACCTTGCATAGCCTTGATTTGCTGAAAACATGGTTTTGTATTCACCATATCAGGATGTCGATTTGTTTGTAATTTTGACATAAACGACCATTATTTGCGTTGGCAAATATAACTAAAACTTTTTTATTAACGACAATTTTTATAAAAAAAAAGTTAATTAACATATCATTGCCCGGTATAAAATTACAATAATCGATGCTAAATTAAAAAAAATATTGATCTAAACAAAATAAAATCAAATATTTTAAAAAATCAGGGATAATGTGATCCTTTTGAAATGGGGCGTGTTCCTTACCGGCTATTTTTTAATCCTGTAAATAAGAACGATTTTTAGTATTTTTAAATCATCAAAAAACCGGTTAAAACGACTTTCAGTTAATTTTTATAATACTTTGGTGGTTTGGCAAAATGCGGGATAATTTTATAATCAGTTAATGGTGTATTTCTATAAAAATAGACGGTAACTGAATAAAAATTTTTTTAATTTTGATTTCCGAATCGATTCGGGCAAGAGATAAGATTTAAAAACAGATAGGATTTGATCAATAATAATCTAAAAATTCACAAGATGTTCAAAATGGTTCTACACTTATTCTTATCATTTACATTAATTATTTTTTTCCTGTTTTTTCCGTGTTATCGTTTACAATCACAAGTACAATATGGTGGTACTCCTGTTACTATTTTGACGGGGGTTTCGGGCGATGATATTGATGTTTTAAATGTCAGTTTGACAGATGAGATGTTTCGGCGGATGAGCAATTATTCGTTTCCGCCTGAGCCGGGTGAAGCCCTTCATGCCGGATTTTCTTTACCTGCCGGTGTTGGTCCTTCCTGTTCGGGAAGCTGGGATTTAGTTGGCGACTCGCTTCAGATATGGCGTTTAAAGATAAGCTCGCCCGGGGCATTAGCACTGGGTCTTGTATTTGATGATTTTAAGCTTCCTGAAAATGCCAGGATGTTTGTTTACAGTGTTGACAAACAATTTATCGTTGGAGCTTTTGACTCTCGTAACAATAATGCTCATAACGTTTTCACCTCTCATATTATTCCTGCAGACGCAATAGTAATAGAATACGAATTAAATATTGAGCGGGGTGTTTCAGACATACCGCCCGAGTCGCCATTTAATATAAGAGATGTTATTCATATAACGAGAGGCGGAGGTTTGTTTTCTGATGGCGGGCGTCCCTGGGGTTTAGGCAATTCGGGATGGTGCCAGATAGATATAAATTGCCCTGAAGGCGATGATTGGCAAAACCATAAACGAAGCGTAGCACGGATGCTGATGAAGGTTGGAGGGGATTATTGGTGGTGTACCGGTGCTTTGGTCAATAATACGGCCAAGGATACAACACCTTACCTTTTATCGGCTGCTCATTGTGGTACGGGTGCCGATTTTCAGGATATGATATACTGGCAGTTTTATTTTAATTTTGAAAGGCCGGGATGTCAGGATACAGTCGGGACTCCGGCATATGATATGCTTCATGGTTGTGATCTTGTATCCAAAGGACCTTTGGATGGCGGTTCAGATTTCAGGCTGGTGTTGCTCAAAAAATCACCTCCTGCCGGCTGGAATCCCTATTTCAGCGGATGGAGCGTCAGCGAAAGTCCGAGCAATTCAGGTGTGGGAATACATCACCCCGCCGGCGATACAAAAAAGATCTCTACTTACAGCACGACCCTGACCAGTGCCACTGTTAAGGTAAACGACAGCAAAATGGCGGAAAACTCCGCCTGGCGTGTTGAATGGGAAAGCACAGAAACAAACTGGAGCGTTCCCGAGGGCGGTTCATCAGGATCACCGCTTTTTAACAGCCAGGGGTTGATCGTAGGAACCCTGACCGGAGGTACTTCCGATTGTTACAGCCCGCAAAAACCCGATTTTTACGGGAAAATGAGTTATCACTGGGAGTCAAATGACCCCGATAACGTGATGAAACAACTGAAGCCCTACCTCGATCCGCTGAATAAAGGGGTTATGACTTTGCAGGGCTTTGACCCGTATTATACCGAATACCCGCCTCCGGGATATCTGACAACAAAAGATATAGACGGCGAAAGCATTGAATTAAAGTGGCATAAACCCGGAAGTACACCTAATACCGAAGGCTGGTATTCTCACGTGACCGATTATACTCACCTTACATGGAAAGGTCCGGAAAGAGCAACCCTGTTTGATGACAAAGATTTTGATTTCACTTTTCCGCTCATACTGGAAAAAGTTTCGGGTATCTTTGCCGAACATCAGAACCATCAGTGGCCCGATAATAAATTCAGATTTAAGATATACGGACATGACGGGAAAGCACTTCTTTATGAATCGCCCTTGCTTTATGCGGAAGATTTGCAGGAAAGTCAACATATTCTCAGCAATCCCCTGGAAATTGATGAAAAATTTTATGTTGCCGTAAAACCGGTTCACGAAAGCGGTCATCCTTCTACATTGATGAAAATGGTCAATTACGGAGCAGGACATTCTTTTACCGGTATTCCCGGCGAATGGTTTCCATATATGGATATTCAAAAAACCGAGCAATTTGATTTTCTGATCAAAATATATATCACCGACCAGGATGGCAGGTCATCGAAAGCAACAATAAAACAGGCAAAGACAGACCACAGGGCTTTGGAGGAAAGTGAAATTACCGAAACGGAAAGCTTGTCATTAAATAATAATTATGCCGTCTTTTATGAAAAATACGAAAATACACCTCTATATTACAGGCTTTACCGTGATAATGAGATGATATTTCAGTCTGCTACAGCCCAGGTGACAACATTTACCGATAATGTTCCCGGTTTTGGTTTTTATGAGTACCATGCAACAGCTGTTTATGAAGGCATGATAGAATCAGATCCGTCAAATGCAGCTTATGTTTTGCTTGATGAGCCGTGTGATACGTATATTAGCGAGTTCCCTTTTCAGGAAATCTTTGAAGACGGCAAACTGGATGAATGCTGGAAAAAAGTGGAAAAATCAGCATATTCCTGGCAATTCACCACCGGCTATCCTACGGATAATGGTAATGTAAATCCTGTTGAGGGTGATTATTTTATATATGTGCCCGGTACTGATGAAGAGACTCAGGACGAATGGCTGATTACCGCCCCGGTAGATTTTTCATCGGCCAGCAGACCGGCACTCAGGTTTCACTTCAACGGCAGCTATACAAGTTCGGTGATAGAGGGAAATTGCTCTCTCAGAGCTTATGTGAGTGTTGACGGAGGTGCTTTTCATGAAGTATGGAATCATACTATGCATCCCGGCTTTGACTCACCGCAAACCGATTATCAATGGTTGAAAACAAGTGTTAATCTTATACAATTTGCAAATGAAGGCAATGTAAGAATAGCATTTCAGTATGAAGGTAAGAATGGTGAAAATTTTGCAATTGACAAGATTGAACTTTTGGATGCTGCTATGTTGTATTTCGTTTCACTTGAAGTCAAACCCGAGCTTTCCGGTATGGCAACAGGTCAGGGTTTGTATATGGAAGGAGAACCCGTAACGGTAAAAGCCGAGCCTGATATCGGATATGTTTTTAAAAAATGGGAAAAAAACAATGAACTTTTCAGTACAGAGCAGGAATACACGTTTACTATGCCCTCTAACAGCCTTAGCTTAAGCGCAATATTTACAAGTGTTCTGCCGGTTGATGATCAAACCATGCCCTCCGGATATTTAGCGGGATACCCTAATCCTGCCAGAAACAGATACAATGTTTTGTTTAGCAAGCCCATGAAAAATGTGGTTATAAGTGTTATGAATTTGCAGGGAAGCAGGCTTGCATTATATAATTATGATATTATTGAGGCAGACGAAAGGGTAAGCATAAATTTAACAGGCCTCTCCAAAGGGGTTTACCTTATTAATGTAGTTAGTGATGATTATCATGAAACATTGAAGGTAACTATTATAGATTAAGATTTTTGGGCATTTATGGATCATTTTATTTTTATTTGCCGTTAACTTTATTTTTCGCTGCCAATCTGTTTATACCTATAGATCTGCCGCTTGTTATGAGTGTTTGAGCTTAACCGGTATTAGTTTATTAAAATTGTTTTTTGATGGGTCTGTTGTTGTGCGGTTTACCCTTGTTAGCTTTTTCACTTACATAATTCCGGTAAACTTTGTTTTTATTTTGATAATGAGTATGTTATAATATTTTTCCTTATTAATTAATTTTATTACTTTTACAGCTTGTTTGGCTGTAATATTTTTTTGAGTAATTATAATTTTCAAAACAATTTTAAGTTTACAACCTTGGCAAACCATTTAAAAATAAACTTTGAGGAGATATGTCAATAAAGTTAAAAACGGTAGATCTTAAAAAGCGTATGCAGCAGGCGCTTCAGGGGGGCGGGGAGAAAGCTATCGAGAAGCAGGTTGCAATGGGCAAGATGACGGCCCGTGAGAGGATTGTTTCTTTGTTGGATCCCAATTCTTTTCATGAATATGATCTTTTTGTCGAGCATGCTGCCAAGGATTTTGACATGGACAAGAAGTTCCTTCCCGGTGATGGTGTAATTACCGGCACAGGCACGATCAGCGGTTTTCCCGTGTGCATTTATGCACAGGATTTTACCGTTGCGGGCGGTTCTTTGGGTCTGATGCATGCACGAAAGATAACTAAGATAATGGATCATGCGCTGAAACTGAAAGTGCCCATTATAGGTATAAATGACTCCGGTGGGGCCAGGATACAGGAAGGTGTAAACTCGCTTGCCGGTTATGGCGAGATTTTCTATCGCAATACGCAAGCTTCAGGTGTAATACCACAAATTTCAGTTATTTTAGGACCCTGTGCCGGAGGAGCAGTCTATTCACCGGCGCTGACTGACTTTGTCTTTGTCGTTGACAAGATATCCAAGATGTTCATAACAGGTCCGGAGGTAATAAAATCTGTTTTGGGTGAAGAGATAAGCATGGAAGATCTGGGCGGAGCAAAAGTACATTCAGAGATAAGTGGAAATGCTCACTTTTTTTCTGAATCTGAGAATGAATGTTTTCAACAAATAAAGAAACTTTTCACCTATATTCCATGGAATAATTCGAAAAAAGCGGATCCGTTTCCCAAAAAATCGCCTAATTTAAAGCTTTATGACATAGAAAAAATTATTCCCACCGATCCACGGCAGCCTTATGATGTTCGCAATATTATAAAGGCGGTTAGCGATGATTCCGAATTTTTTGAGATACAGGAGAATTTCGCTGCAAACATAGTCATCGGTTTTGGACGTATCAACGGGCAAACGGTTGGCTTTGTCGCCAATCAGCCATTGGTTCTTGCAGGCGTTCTTGATGTGGATTCATCAGATAAGGCTGCACGGTTTATACGTTTTTGCGATTCATTCAATATACCTCTGGTAACTTTTGTTGATCTTCCCGGATACCTTCCCGGCATAGATCAGGAACATTCCGGGGTAATACGTCATGGTGCAAAAGTTCTTTATTCCTATAGTGAGGCTACCGTACCAAAGACTACTGTTATATTACGCAAAGCCTATGGCGGTGGCTATATTGCCATGTGTTCAAGACACCTGCGAGCAGACTTTGTCTTTGCCTGGCCCACTGCAGAAATAGCCGTTATGGGTCCTGAGGGCGCCGCAAATATTATTTTCAGACATGCAATAGCTAATTCGGATAACCCCGAAGAAACCCGGAAAAGAAAAATTAGCGAGTACAGAAAAAAATTTGCCAATCCATACGTAGCTGCAGCGCATGGGTATATTGACGCAGTTATAGAACCCTCAGAAACACGCAAATTTGTGATCCATGCCCTTGAAATATCATCGCAAAAATCTGAGCGCGGACCGAAGAAAAAACACGGAATACCGCCATTTTAAGAAAAAACACTCAATTTAGACAGGTTAAACCCATACGACGAAGAGATCAATGACAATTTGTAATTTGTAGGGTAATAATTTTTAAAATAGTATGGCAAAAAACGAAGAAAATAATAACCCGGGAAACTCTGCACAGTATATAACCTTCAACATAGAGGGCGACAGGTATGATACTTTTGCTAACAGGAAGTTCTTATTACGAAAGCCTTATAAGCCTGCAGCTCCTGACCAGATAAAAGCTTTCATGCCCGGAGTAGTTCAAAAGATATATGTTAATAAAGGTGATAAAGTTAAAGAAGGTTCAAAGGTTCTGGTGCTTGAAGCTATGAAAATGAAAAATATTATGTTTGCTCCCGCTGCCGGCTATATAAAAAATGTAAATGTTAAAAAAGGGCAGATGGTGCCAAAAAATCATGTTTTGATTGAACTTGAATTGATTTCCTGAGCAATATGGAACTTTTGTTTGCAACGAAAAATCGCAATAAGATCAGGGAGATTCAGGCTTTTGCCGGTAATAAGATCAAAATATCAGGTTTGGATTCCATAGGTTTTGATAATGACATCATTGAAAATAGATCTACACTGGAAGGGAACGCATCTGCCAAATCAAACTATATTTTTGAATGTACGGGTATGAATTGTTTTGCCGATGACACGGGCCTGGAAATAGAAGCCCTCGGCGGCAGACCGGGTGTGCATTCTGCCAGGTACAGCGGTATTGAAAAAAATGATAAAGCCAATATAGATAAAGTACTTTCAGAGCTTATAAATGAAAAGAATCGTAAAGCACGGTTTCGTACCGTAATATCCCTGATCATCAACGGAAAAGAAAAGCTGTTTGAAGGAAACGTCTGTGGCAAAATTATTGATAAGCCAAGAGGCTGCGGGGGTTTTGGCTATGATCCGATATTCATTCCCAACGGTTATGAGAAAACTTTTGCAGAAATGGAGCTTGATGAGAAGAACCGAATCAGTCACCGAACAGCTGCTGTAAAAAAACTTATTGAATATTTACTGACCGGGGTAATAGGATAGAAGTGAGAGAGTGAGAGGGTGAGAGTGTGAGAGCGTGAGAAGCATAGCTGTCAAGCTAAGAAAATGAATTATATATAAAATATTCTGTTACCTGAACCACATAGGCACATAGGACACATAGGATAACACATAGAGTTTCTGCATGCATATTTCTATGTGAAAACTATGTGCTCTATATGTCTATGTGTTTCGAAAAAGGTATTACTTTTTGAGCCGATGAGGTTAGTTGTTTTGATTGAGGCGGGTTGCAATCTGCATCTAATAACCTGTATTGTGCAATGCTTCTTCAATAACCATGGTAAACAATTCGGTAATGGTTATACCAACTGTTTCGGCTTGTTGCGGAACAATGCTGGTGGCTGCCATGCCAGGCGTGATGTTGACTTCAAGAAAAAATATTTCCTGCTCTTTACTGATATAATCGAATCTTGCGATGCCTTTGAGCTCAAGCTTATTATAGAGATGAGCCGTTAAATCCTGTATTCTGACGGTAAGCTCTTTGGAAATTCTGGCAGGCGTGATCTCATCGGCGGCGCCTTTTGTATATTTAGCTTCAAAATCAAAAAATTGTGCCTTTGTCTTGCTTATTATTTCAGTAACCGGCAACGCCTTTATTTTTTCTTTCTGTAAAAAAGCGCCACAGGTGAGTTCCGTGCCATCAACATATTCTTCAATGAAAACCTCGTCATCGTGGTTAAAAGCATCTCCAACAGCTTTCATCAGATTGCCCCTGTCATTTACAAGAGTCGTGCCAAGGCTTGAGCCGCCCTTATTGGGCTTCACAAAGGCTGGAAGATTAACAGAGGAAAGAATAAGAGAAACATCAGGTTTTTCTGAAACATGAAACTTGACCGACCTGGCTGTCTTAACACCCCATTGTTTCATTAACAGTTTACAGAAGTATTTATTGAAAGTTAAAGCTGAAGCAAGCAAACCGGCTGTAGTATAAGGAATGTCGAGCATTTCGAAATAACCCTGAAGCTTGCCGTCCTCACCGGGAGAACCATGTATCGTGATTAAAGCGCAGTCAAATTGTATCTTTTTATTTTTTAAGGTAATCGAAAAATCATCTTTATCAACAGGATGTTCGTTTTGATCATCATCAAGGTAAACCCATTTTTCTTTGATGATAAGTATCAGAAAAACATTGTACCTGTTTTTATCAAGGTTTTTGCATATGGTTTTTGCGCTGTCTATCGAGATAACATATTCGCCTGAGTAACCACCTGCAATTACTGCAATATTTTTCTTTTTCATCGTGTTTCTTGTTTTTGGTATTAATTCTTTTTTTGAGATGCTATTATTATTTTTTTGCCATTGCCCGATTAAAATTTTTGTAAAAATTTCAACATTGAATCCGTTATAAAAAGTCTAAAAATATTGTTTTCCGCAGATTTCGCTGATTTACCCTGTTGGATAATGTTTAATTATAATAACTGGCAGATGTATCAAAAATAATTAATCCAACAGGGCATACATATATTATAAATTACTGATAATCAATTACATTTATCAGCGAAAATCTGCCGATTTACCCCGTTGGATATTTGCCATTTATAAATTTCCTTTTTTATAAATTATCCAAAGGGGTGAATCTGCGGGAAAATACTTTTCAGAACGGACTCAACATTTAATAAAAACATTCAATTCTTAAATCATAAATCATTAATCATTGTTTACCTCGCCTGCCCCGAAGCGGAGCGTGCCGGGGCCCTTAAATCAAAATCTTTGTAGCCATTGTTAATTTCGGATTTCTTTATTTAGTTCCTCAAAAAAAGAATTAGCCGTTTTTTGATAATTAATGACAAAATTGCAGATTTTTTTTGATTTTAACGGAGTTTGTTGAAAACAAATACCAGGAAAGTTGTTATTAAAAATGCAAAAATCAAAACTACATGTAAAGGTATCAGGATCATCCGGTCGCCCGGTTTGTACATATTTACTATTTTGTATCTTACCAGGTTATTTTCATCAAAAATATATACCACGTCTCTGTCTAACGACACTATTACAATTTCCTTTTTCATATCTTGTATTTCTTCCGTAGTGTACTCCAGCGGATTTTCGAGGGGCTGAACAGGTACTCCCTGGTTACAGCCGGCTGTAAAAAGAAACAATAATGATAATAGCGGTATTAATTTCTGCATAAGTCAGATATTTGGTTAATTTTATTTTGTTTAACTGACTGCCCTGCAAAGAGCGATAGCTGACGTTGCGGGGTTGGAACGTTAAGATGATTAATGCTTTGACCGGTTTTTTTAGATATAAGAGGGTCTTGTTCATCAAAACCACACAAATATACACAGAAAAACCAATCATTTGCCAAAAAAGGGATGGCATCGCTCTGTTAACCATAAGTCGTGGCACGACTTCACAGATAAGAACATAAAAATTAAGATCTAACTCAAACACCCGGAACAAAAGTCTGGGTACGACTGTAAACTTTGAAAAATAACATACAATGTTATTGTTAATACTTATCTTTGTTCTTTGACAGAAAATAAAAAACATCGCATCAGAACCCATTAAAAAAAAATAATATGAAAAAGTTAAGTATAATTATTTCCGTTTTAGTTCTTGCCGTTAACCATTCCTTATTTTTCGGAATGCCGTTGCAGGATAAAAAAGACATCGCCGGGGAAGTCGTGGATCAGGGTAAAGTATTTATTGAAAACAAAGGTCAGTGGGATGATGAGGTGAGGTTTTTGACAAAGACCGGCGGGATGAATGCCTGGATAACGGACGGAGGGATTGTGTTTGATTTTTACAGGATTGAGAGAAACGAAGAGGGGTTTGAAAAATTCCCCGGGCGGGACCGCCATGGTATGTCAGCCGGGCCGGAAGAAGTACGTCGGCACGGTCATGTCGTAAAGATGAATTTTATTTCTCCACAACAGGATGAATCAGTGTTTTGTCCCTATGATCAAAAAACGACCTATTACAATTACTTTATTGGGAGCGATACTACCCGTTGGGCGAGGTTTGTACCGTTGTACGGTGAAGTTATCGCTGAGCGTCTCTATGAGGGGATTGACATCCGGTATTATTACGAGCCCGGGGGATTGCGGTATGATTTCATTGTGCATCCGGGGCGCGTGTAGAGGACATCGCGTTCACACTTGAAGGTGCTGACGGTGTGTGGTTGAGCAGCGATGATGAGCTTGTAATGATGACGAGCCTGGGAGAGGTGCGGCATAAAGGACTTAAGGCGTACCAGAAGATAGGAGGAGAAAAAACAGAAATACCGGGGAGGTTTCAATTGAATGAGAATGGCAAGATAGGTTTTAATGTACAGAGGAAAGATGAGACACTGCCCCTTATCATTGATCCGTTAATTGCTTCCACATTTCTCGGGGGTAGTGATTCGGATTGGGGTTCTATCCTTGCCTTTGATTCAGAGGGTAATGTTTATGTAACGGGTAAAACAGAGTCAGATGATTTCCCTACCATCCCGGGGGCATATGATGAGACGTTTAATGGTGGTTGGGATGTTTTCGTCAGTGCCTTGAGCTCCGACTTAAGCGAGCTTTTATACTCCACATTTCTCGGGGGTAGTGGTTGGGATGAGGTTAATAGCCTTGCCCTTGATTCAGAGGATAATGTGTATGTAACGGGAAAGACAGAGTCAGTTGATTTCCCTACCACCCCGGGGCATATGATGAGACGTTTAATAGTTATAATTATGAATCTGATGTTTTCGTCAGTGCCTTGAGCTCCGACTTAAGCGAGCTTTTATACTCCACATTTCTCGGGGGTAGTAGTCCGGATTGGAGTAATAGCCTTGCCCTTGATTCAGAGGATAATGTGTATGTTACGGGAATGACATGGTCAGTTGACTTCCCTACCACCCCGGGGGCATATGATGAGACGTTTAATGGTGGGGGTGATGTTTTCGTCAGTAAATTGAGTATTGACGTCACCATATTCGTAAAAGAAATAACCGCCGTTGAAGTAAAAGTATTCCCCAACCCTGCACGCGACATGTTTATTGTTAAAGCCAATGAAATGATCAGGCAAATACGCCTGATAAACATTAACGGGCAAGTGATCAAAGATATCATTGTGGATGCCCTGAGCACCGGGATCAAAGTAAACAACTTCAATGCAGGAGTTTACTTAATGCAGATACATACCAGTGAAAGCGTGATAACAAAACGTGTCCAGGTAATACGCTAAACAGGATAAAACATTGGAGGTTCCCTAACCTGCATAAAGCAGAAAAACTCAAGATCCAAAATTCAAAGTTCAAAATTTACCCCGTTAAATAAAAAAAAATTAACGGGGTAAATCCCAAATTCCAAAACTCAATAATGTAAATTTTCCCCAATTCTTTTGAGCTTTGAGCTTGGAGTTTATTTTGTGCCTGGGGTTTTGAGTTTTGAACTCCACCCTTGTTAAACAAAAAACAAGTAGGACTGATTCCACAGGCGAAAAAATCAAATGACAGTAAAGAAAAAGGATAAGAAATTACCAGCCTCGTGGTGCATATTTCCAAAACAAAAAACGCAATCACCTATAAATAAGATAATTGCGTTTTATTTCTGTCGGGGTGGCAGGATTTGAACCTGCGACCTCGTCGTCCCGAACGACGCGCGCTAACCGGGCTGCGCTACACCCCGTAATATTTATTTTATAACAGCTGATTTATGCGGAGTTTATTACGTTTACATACGAAACTAAACCCCCGCATTAAATCATCAAATCAATAATTATAAAATCATTTGCAAAGTTAATAAATCTGTTTTTATGTAAAACAGCAAAAAATAAAGCATTAACTTTGTGCTGAAATTGAATGATGCACAAACGGGTAAAGGGTAATAGCGAAAAATCATTATTTCGCTATTGCACAACGGTTGAAGACTTGTTAAAAGCGAGAAGCAAAAAGCCGGCTGAAATTAAAAAAATGCATTTTACAGCTTTCAATTTTCAACTTTCAGCTTTACATAAGAACCAATACTCATAGAATATTAAAAAAACTTATAAAACTCACAAATTATGATGTCAGAAATAAACAAAAATATGGCTATTGAAAACAAAATGGACGGATACGAGAACATTGACCTGTATAACCAGGAAAAACTTGATTTGCTTATCTCCAAATATAAGACGGTACTTGAAACGGTAGGTGAAGATCCTGGTCGTGAGGGGCTTAGAAGGACACCGGAACGGGTAGCCAAGGCGATGCAGTTCTTAACTCATGGTTATGATATAGATGCACGCGAAATTCTTCGTAAATCAATGTTTAAGGATGATTACAAGCAAATGGTAATTGTAAAGGATATTGAAATTTTTTCGTTGTGCGAACATCACTTGCTGCCTTTTATAGGAAAGGCACATGTAGCTTATATTCCTGACGGTTATCTTGTCGGGTTGAGCAAGATACCACGCGTGGTTGATGCTTATGCAAGGCGTTTGCAGGTTCAGGAAAGGCTTACCAAACAAATAAAAGAGTGTATTCAGGATACTCTTAAGCCTATTGGTGTTGCCGTGGTTATTGAAGCGCACCACTTGTGTATGATGATGCGCGGGATACAAAAACAAAACTCCGTATCCACTACATCCGACTTTACAGGAGCTTTTATGAAAAATGATAAAACACGTGCCGAATTCATTCATCTGCTCGGCTCGAAACTGCATTAAGGCTGAAAAAGGCTTTAATAGTTTGCCGCTGATAACCGTAAAAAAGTTAAAAAAACAAATCTCATAAAATTCATAACTTTGCGGCTTGTTTAGCAGACAAATTTTACCAACAAACTTTTATAAACCATGAATAAAGCTTATGTATTTCCCGGTCAGGGTGCGCAATATCCGGGAATGGGCAAAGACCTTTATGATAAATCGAAACAGGCACGACAGATGTTTGAGAAAGGAGATGAAATTCTCGGATTTAGTATTACTGATATTATGTTTGAAGGAACTGATGAGGACTTGAGGCAGACAAAGGTTACTCAGCCTGCAATTTTTCTTCACTCTGTTATACTTGCAGCGACTATGGGCAATGATTTTGATCCGGCTATGGTTGCCGGTCATTCGCTTGGTGAATTTTCGGCACTTGTTGCCGTTGGTGCAATATCATTTGAAGATGGGTTGCAATTGGTTTATAAAAGAGCCATGGCTATGCAAAAGGCGTGTGAAGCAGAGCCCTCTACTATGGCTGCTATTATAGGGCTGGATGATAAGAAGGTTGAAGATGTTTGTAAGTCGATAAAAGAAGTGGTGGTTCCGGCAAATTACAATTGTCCCGGTCAACTGGTGATATCAGGTTCGGTAGATGGTGTTAATATAGCCTGTGAAAAACTAAAAGAAGCCGGTGCAAAGCGTGCGTTGCCTTTAAAAGTCGGAGGCGCTTTTCATTCGCCACTGATGGAACCTGCCAGGGTTGAACTGGCTGCAGCAATTAATGCCACAACCATCGATAAACCTATATGTCCTGTGTACCAGAATGTAATTGCAAAGCCTGTGATGAACCCGGCAGAGATCAGGAAAAACCTTGTTGCACAGTTGACAAGCCCTGTACTGTGGACACAAACAATGCAAAACATGATAGAAGACGGAGCTCAAAAGTTTATCGAAGTAGGGCCGGGAACAGTATTACAAGGATTGGTCAAGAAAGTAAACAACGAAATTGAAACGGAAAGTGCTCATTAAATCTGAAAAGTGCAAATTAGTATGAATAATTGCTCTTATCAAAAGGTAAATCCCGAATTTCTAATAATGCAATTACAAACAAATCTCAATAATCGATATCCAAAATGCCAAACTAATGTGATTTTGCTCCAACTGTTGTGAAAGCGTTTTTTGAATTTGGATAATTTGAAATTGAATATTGTTTATTATTTGAAATTTCTAATTTCTAATTTCTAATTTCATAACTTGTTATCAAGGGTTTAAAAAACTAATTCTGCATTTGCAATGTTATTAATTAAAGTCGTACGTTAATGCTTCACATCCTACTCTTTATAGCCGGTTTTGTTTTTCTTATTTATGGTGCCAACTGGTTGGTAGACGGTGCGTCATCTTTAGCCAGGAGATTTAATATTTCCGGTATTGTAATAGGTTTGACCGTAGTATCGTTGGGCACATCTTCGCCGGAGCTTGTTGTCAACCTGGTTGCCAGCATAAAAGGCAATGCGGATGTGGCTATGGGGAATATACTGGGAAGCAATATATCCAACATATTTTTGATCCTTGGGGTTTCGGCACTTGTATACCCGCTTGCAGTCAATAAAAATACCAGGAGCAAAGAAATACCTTTTGCCATTCTTGCTGCCGTTATACTGGGCGTTGTTGCAAATGATATGCTGATAGACGGTATTCCCGGATCGATGATACGCCGAAGCGATGGTATTGTGTTGATGGCTTTTTTCATATTGTTTATGTATTATATTTTCAGCATTGCCAGGCTCAGGGAAACACGTGAAATACCTGTTATTAAAACATTTTCGCTATGGAAATCCGTGTTATTGGTAGTAACAGGTACAGGGGGCCTGGTTTTAGGCGGCAAATGGATAGTTGACGGAGCAGTAGCAATTGCATTACTGGCAGGCATGCGTGAAGCAACGGTAAGCCTCACAATAGTTGCAATAGGAACTTCATTGCCCGAACTTGCAACTTGCGTGGTGGCTGCAATAAAACGTAATACAGATATAGTTATTGGAAATGTGATCGGATCAAATATCTTTAATGTATTTTTCGTGCTCGGTATAAGCGCTGTTGTAAAACCAATACCCTTTGATAAAGCACTGAATTACGATATGGGGGCAGGCATTCTTGCACCGGTAATTCTTCTGATATTTCTGCACCTTTCACGAAACAATATTATGTTCAGATGGCAGGGAGCCGTTTTTGTATTATTGTATGTAATTTATATTGCTATACTTTTGATCAGGGATTTTCAACTAACCGCAAACCTTTTTCATTAAAGCAAATGATTCATCAGATTGCCCGATTCTATTATTCTTGCAAGTGCCGGTTCGTATAGTGCTTTCTCGAGAAGCTCAAACTGGACTTGGTTGTGAAGGTCGGTACCCAAAAAGTTTATCATCCCCCGGTTTATTAAATTATCTGCTATTTTTCTGGTCGGAAAGCTATATATTTGAGAAAAGGTTAAAATGTTAAGCTGAAAATAAACATCCCTGTCTTTTAACTTTTCATATTTTGAAAAATCATCATACCAATATACATAGCGTTCGGGATGAGCCAAAATTATTTTGTATCCTTTGATATTAAGCTGGAATATAACGTCATATAAGTTTGGGGGTTCTGCAAAGTATGATAGTTCCAAAAGCAAATAATTACCTCTCATTGCAAGCAAGCCGTACTTGTTTGAATGTTCTATCAGCCTTTCATCCAAAAGGTATTCGGCAGCGGCAGATATTTCAGTTGAAAGTTCTCTTTTTTTCACTTCTTTTTCGAGCTCTTTTTTTGCATTATTTATGGTTTTTGGGGTGTTTGTATATAAGTCTGACATTATATGCGGTGTAGCGATCAGCTTGCGGTATCCAAGCTCTGAGAGCTGTTGCACCATTTTAATTGAAGAAGACATGTCTTCGGCGCCATCATCCAGCCCCGGAAGGATATGCGAATGTATGTCAACTTGAAGCAGGGACAAGTCAACAGGGCTTTTCAACTTTTTACCTTTAAAAATATGTGAGAGGAAAGTCATAATATATTATATATCATCAATTGTTAACATTGGCGGCGTATTGATTTTTGAACCATTTGAATGTTATATCAAGACCTTCCTTGATACTGACGGCGGGGTTGTACCCTAGCATGGTTTTGGCAAGGGATATGTCGGCTAATGAGTGTTTTATATCTCCGGGGCGTTCTTCGCGGTATTGTGCTTCAATATTGGAGCCTGCAACAGATCGTATGATATTGAAAAGTTCGTTTACGGTAGTTTGATGTCCGACAGCCACATTGAAAATTTGTGCGGATGTATCCCGGTTTTTTGTAAATAATGCTTTAATATTTGCTTCAACGGCATTTTCAACAAATGTAAAGTCTCTTGATTGCTCACCGTCGCCGTATATGACCGGGTTTTCATTTTTCAGCGCGGCAAACATAAACAACGGAATAGCTGCGGCATATGGTCCTGAGGGGCTTTGCCGCGGTCCGAAAATATTGAAGTATCTCAGCCCTGTTATTTCCATGCCATATACCCTGGCAAAAACACCTGCATAAAGTTCGTCAACACGTTTGCTTACCGCATATGGTGAAAGCGGATCTCCCATAACATTTTCGGCTTTGGGAAGTTCAGGGCTGTCACCGTATACACTTGAAGAGCTTGCATATATGAAACGCCTGACCCTGCACTCTTTGGCGGCGAAAAGCATATTAATGAAGCCTGTAACATTTGCTTTGTTGGTAGACAGCGGGTCCTTAACTGAACGTGGAACAGATCCGAGAGCAGCCTGGTGCATAACGAAATCAACATCACGGCAAACCCCTGCACATGTTTCGAACCGGTTGATATCACCCTCAACGAATTCAAAATTATCATGTGATAAAAAAGGGATAATATTTTGCCGGAAACCTGTAGATAGATTGTCTAATGCAATAACCTTGCCTGCTTTGTATTTCAAAAGGTATTCCACTATATTCGAACCAATAAAGCCTGCACCACCCGTCACCAGAAATTTGTACCTGCCCAGGTCAACATTGTGAAAAGGCCTTTTGTACATATTTATGCTACCTTTTTTCATATTGTTGTTCATAATATTTTAAGTAGTCGCCCGATGTAACATTTCTGAGCCATTGTTGATTTGAAATGTACCAGTCAACGGTTTTTTCAAGTCCTTCTTCGAATTTATGTTCAGGCTTCCAACCCAGCTCTTTCTGTATCTTTGAGGCATCTATAGCATAACGCTTGTCGTGTCCTGCACGGTCTTTAACAAATGTTATCAGTGATGCCGAATCGCCTGCCGGGCGTTCCAGTTTACGGTCCATTATATGGCAAAGCAACCTGATCAGGTCGATGTTTTTCCATTCATTGAGACCTCCGACATTGTATGTTTCACCCGGTTTGCCCATCAGGCTTATTATGTCAATGGCTTTGGCGTGATCCTCTACATAAAGCCAGTCGCGTATGTTCTTTCCTTTACCATACACAGGCAATGGCTTTTTGTTTATTATATTATTGATACAAAGAGGTATGAGTTTTTCGGGGAACTGGTTTGGTCCGTAATTATTTGAGCAGTTGGATATTACGACAGGCATCAGGTACGTGTTGTGATAAGCCCTGACGAAGTGGTCACTACTGGCTTTGGATGCAGAATATGGGCTGCGCGGATCGTATGGTGTTGTTTCTGTGAAATATCCGTCTTTTCCGAGAGAACCGAAAACCTCATCGGTGCTGATATGATAAAAAAGCTTGCCGGTAAAATCATTTTGCCATACTGCACGTGAAGCATTTAACAGGTTTACCGTACCTAAAATATTAGAGTAAACAAACTCCGTGGGCATTGATATAGAACGATCAACATGCGACTCGGCAGCCAAATGAATGACAGTGTCGAATTTTTCTTTTAAAAACAGGTCGAAAATAAAGCTTTCATCAACAACATCTCCTTTAATGAATCTGTAATTGTTGTATTTCTCTATGTCTTTCAGGTTTTCAAGATTGCCGGCATAAGTGAGTTTGTCCAGATTGAATATTTTATGGTTCGGATATTTCTTTACAAACAATCTTACCACATGAGACCCGATAAATCCTGCTCCACCGGTAATAAGTATTTTTTTCATAATCAAGTGATTTGCTGCATAGCTTACATTGAAAAAATCTTTCCTTCTGCCAGGTTTTGTTCCCAAATCCATGCCGATCTCATCATATCATCAAGGTTTTTTCGGGCTTTCCAGCCAAGTTCGTTGTTTGCCAGGCTGGTATCAGCCCATACTGCCGGCACATCTCCCGGACGGCGGCCGGTGTATTTAAAGGGAATCTTTATTCCCGACACCTTTTCAAATGTTTTGATAACTTCAAGAACGCTGTTGCCACTTCCTGTTCCCAGGTTAAAGATTTCAAAGCTATTCTTTTGTTTCCTGCCTGCCATTCTTTCTATGGATACAACGTGTGCCTTTGCAAGGTCTTCAACATGAATGTAGTCTCTTATACATGTGCCGTCGGGTGTTGAATAATCATTACCAAAAACTTTCAATATGTCTCTTTTTCCGATTGCGGTTTGTGTAATGAAAGGCACAAGGTTGTTGGGTACTCCCATTGGCAATTCGCCGATCAAACCGCTGCTGTGTGCACCTGCCGGATTGAAATAACGCAGGCTTATGCTTTTCAGAGAAGTTGTGTTAACAGTGTCGTACAGCAACTCTTCAGATATCCTTTTTGTATTGCCGTAAGGCGATATTGCAGGCTTAACAGCTGTTTTCTCGTCGACAGGCAATTTATCAGGATTGCCGTAAACGGTACATGAAGATGAAAAAACAAAATTGTTTATATCATGTTTCAACATTGCCTGTATTGTATTTATTAATGAAAACAGGTTATTGTGATAATATAGCAGCGGAAACTCCATTGATTCTCCGACAGCTTTGTATGCGGCAAAGTGAATAACACCCGACAAGTCTTTATGCTTCTCAAACAACCGGAGAGTTGCATCCGCATTTTGCAGATCCACCAGTTCAAAATCAGGCCTGATGCCTGTTATCTTTTCTATCTGAAGGAGGATCTCTTTTTTTGAATTGCAAAGGTTATCGGCAATAACAACCCTGTAACCGCTGTTTTGCAGTTCAACAACGGTGTGCGAGCCGATGTAGCCCATACCTCCGGTAACCAGTATTTTTGTTTTCATTAAAAACTCCAGTATGTTAAATCTTTGATCTTGTTTCTGTAAATACCTTTTATATCAATAAGAATACCGTTTTCTGCTGTTTTCATTAAAGATTTAAAATATTCTTCGTTGAAATTCATAAAATCATCGTGGTTAACGGCAACCACCACTGCATCGTATTTATTGTCCGGGGTTTCGGTAACTTCGAATCCATACTCTTTTTTTACTTCTTCTTTGTTGGCCATTGGGTCAACAACATCTACTTTAACTCCATAGGAGAGCAGTTCATGGACCAGGTCGGCGACTTTTGAATTTCGAATATCGCTGACATTTTCTTTAAATGTGGCGCCCATAACCAAGACTTTGGCATTTAACACGTTTTTGCCGGCGGCAATAAGTTTTTTTACAAGTTGTTTTGCCGCATAAAAGCCCATCGAGTCATTTACAAATCTTCCGGAATTGATTACCTGGGGATGATAGCGGTATTCTTTCGCTTTATATACGAGATAATAGGGGTCTACTCCTATGCAATGCCCGCCTACAAGACCGGGGTAAAAATTAAGGAAATTCCATTTGGTTTTTGCAGCTTCAAGCACATCATATGTGTTTATTCCCATGCGGTTGAAAATAATGGAGAGCTCGTTCATCAAAGCGATATTTACATCTCGCTGGGTGTTTTCGATGATCTTTGCCGCTTCCGCTATTTTAACCGACGGAGCTTTATGAATGCCTGCTTTTACGATCAATTGATAGGTTTTGGCAATAGTTTCAAGTGCTTCATCATCACATCCGGATACTATCTTGACTATTGTGGAAATTGTGTGTTGTTTGTCTCCCGGGTTAATTCTTTCTGGCGAATAGCCGTATTTAAAATCGATCCCTGCTTTCAGTCCTGAGAATTCTTCAAGGATCGGCACGCAATCCCCTTCCGTACATCCCGGATAAACGGTTGATTCATATACTACATAATCGCCTTTTTTCAAGGCTTTACCCACGGCACGTGAAGCGGAGTAAAGAGGTTCCAGGTTAGGAAGATTATGATTGTCGATAGGAGTGGGTACACCGATAACATGAAAGCTTGCATGGCGCAGATTCTCATCCTTTGAAGTGAATTTTATATCACATCCCTCAAAGGATTCCTCTGAAAGCTCCTTGCTCGGGTCTGTATTATTTTGCATCTTTTCAATGCGATCCTTTTTAATATCGTAGCCTATTACCTTTACATTTTTTGCAAATTCAAGGGCTATTGGCAAGCCCACGTATCCGAGACCTACAACCGACAGGCTTGTTTCTTTATTTATAAGCTTTTGAAAAATATCCATTACTGTTATTTTGTTATATGTTATTATTTGAGATCGGTTTTTCACGCAAATCATATATACGTTCAATAATTTCCACGACCTTAAGACCTTCCAGTGCGTTGGTAGTGATGGTTGTTTTGCCTTTAAGAGTGTCAACGACATTTTGAATTATGAAATGGTGATTGGCGGCACTTCCCTTGTAGGCTCCATAATCATTTGGAGGGTTGCAGGGTTCCAGTACAGGGGCCTTATAGTTTTCAATATGGCAATATACCACCTCATTCATATATTGCCCGCCTATCTTAACACTGCCTTTGCTCCCCATAATAGTGATGCTGCTTTCCATATTTTTATCCCATACCGCTGTAGAGTAACTTATATGCCCCATCCCTCCGTTTACAAACCTGAAGCTTACAAAGCCCGAATCTTCAAATTCAGTCAGATCCTGGTGGGTGAAATCACTGAAGATGCCTTGTATGTCGGTAATATCGCCAAACAACCAGTATATAATATCAACGAAATGCGAAAACTGTGTGAAAAGAGTTCCGCCGTCCAATTCCTGAGTCCCCTTCCATAAACCCGGTTTGTAATACCTTTCATCCCTGTTCCAGTAACAGTTTACCTCAACCATGTGAATATTCCCGAGCCTGTTTTCATCAATAATATTCTTAAGCCATACCGACGGCGGTGAATAACGGTTTTGCATTACAATGAAAATCTCACGTTTTACACGCAGTGCTTTATTTATCATAGCTTCACAATCGAGTTTCTTAAGAGCCATCGGTTTTTCACATACCACATGTTTCTTCTTATCAAGACACATCAATGTCTGGTGTGCATGATAACCATTGGGAGTACATATATTTACAACATCAAAGTCAAGATCGCTGTCCAGCAGTTCTTCTAAGGAGGTGAAAAAAGGTACATTGTATTTCTCCAATCTGAGTTCTTTCTTCGGAATTATATCGCATAATGCTGCCAGTTCCGATTCAGGATTAGCAGCTATCATCTCTGCATGACGTTTGCCAATGTGCCCGCAACCAACTATTGCAAACCTGATTTTGTCCTTTTTGATTTTTGTCATGGTTAATAAATATTTTTTTATTCTAAATTCTTTGGCAAAAGAAGAAAGATCTTTAAACTAATTGTCAGCCATCGACCTTTGGTTTAATGAATTTTTTCTACTTTATTATTATGTACCCTGTATTTTTCTTTACTTTCGGGACATATGGCAATATTATTTTCGTCAAATTCGAGTTTATGTCCGTATTCGCTCATCCATCCTATTTGCCTTGCAGGGTTACCGACTACAAGGGCATAGGGGTCAACGTCTTTTATCACGACGGCACCGGCGCCTATAAAAGCATATTTGCCTATTTCAATGCCGCAGATTATTGTAGCATTTGCGCCTATTGATGCACCTTTGCGTACAAGTGTCTTTTCATATTTGCCTCGTCTTACAACAGCACTGCGCGGATTGATGATGTTGGTGAAGACCATTGACGGGCCAAAAAAAACATCGTCTTCACAAATTACACCGGTATATATTGACACGTTGTTCTGAACCTTTACATTTGTACCCAGAATAACTTCAGGCATTACGACAACATTTTGCCCCAGGTTGCAACGCTCGCCTATAACACAGCCGGGCATAATATGCGAAAAATGCCATATTTTTGTGCCCTTGCCTATTTTACATCCCCGGTCAATGACAGCTGTTTCATGGCTGAAATATTCTTTCTCCATAACAACTATGAACGGTTTTTGTTTACAAAGTCCAAAACATTTGAGATTATATAATCCTGTTGTTCGTTGTCAAGTTCACTGCACATGGGTAGGGAAATGACCGATCTGCTTAACTTCTCGGTAACCGGCAAATCCCCTTCTTTTTGCCCGTATCTGAAGCTTTTGTATGGTTTTTGCAAATGCATTGGCACCGGATAATATATCATTGCCGGAATATCTTTTTAAGCAAGATGCTTCAGAAGCTTATCACGGTCAATATTGCGGGTTTTTAAAGTATATTGATGAAAAACATGAGTTGAAAAACTGCTTCTGGCAGGAATAACAATATTTTCATTGCCTTCGAAGGCTTTGTCATAGTAATCGGCTGCTTTCCTTCGCGACTCATTGTATTGATCAAGATATTTAAGCTTTATACGTAATATTGCCGCCTGTATGGTATCAAGCCTCGAATTTACCCCGACATCATTATGATAGTATCTTATAGACATACCATGATTTACTATACTTCTGATCTTTTCAGCCAGCTTTTTGTTGTTTGTAAAAATAGCCCCTCCGTCGCCATAACAACCAAGATTTTTTGACGGGAAAAAAGATGTGCATCCGATGTGTCCTATAGTGCCGGCTTTCTTGCGCCTGCTTTTAGAATATATGAATTCGGCACCTATGGCTTGTGCTGCATCTTCAATAACATACAAACCATGATTTCTGGCAATGGTCATTATTTCATCCATTCTGGCACATTGACCGAAAAGATGAACAGGTACTATGGCTTTTGTTCTAACAGTTATTGCATTGCATATTTCCATCGGGTTTATATTGAAAGTGTCTTCATCTACATCAACCAAAACAGGTGTAAGACCAAGTAAAGAAATAACCTCAACGGTTGCTACAAAAGTAAATGAAGTGGTTATGATCTCATCGCCGGGCTTTAAATCCAAAGACATCATTGCAACCTGTAAAGCATCAGTCCCGTTGGCACATGGAATAACATGCCTTACATCAAGGTAATCTTCCAATTCTTCCTGAAAATGCTTTACATCCGGACCGTTTATATATTGTGTGGAACGCACCACATCCAGAACAGCACTGTCAATCTCCTCCTGAATCTTTTCATATTGGCGCTTCAGGTCAACCATTCGTATTTTTTCCATATTTTCCCGGATTATTATTTGTTATGTTTAATATTATTTTTGGGGCTACAAAGATAAAAATAATTAAATGGTGTATAATATAAATGGTGAAACCCTGTTAATTCTTTTTTCGCAACCCGATATCAAATGACAAATAAATAAAAAAATTATGATAATATTCCTGTAAAAAAATAAATTCATATTATCATTTTTTTTAATATTGTAAAAAAAGAGTGTTTTCATGAGTACAAAAGATACCAAGTTTGGCACATTTAAAGGCGTTTTTACCCCGTCTTTGCTTTCGATATTGGGTGTGATCATGTATTTGAGACTTCCCTGGATAGTTGGTGAAGCCGGGCTGATCGCTACCCTTGGGATCATTTTAGTTGCTCATATCATTTCTGTTACCACGGGTTTAAGTATTGCCAGTATAGCTACAGATAAGAAAGTTGAAACGGGTGGCAATTATTATATTATTTCGCGCAGCCTGGGGCTCCCGATTGGGGGTACGCTGGGATTGGCTTTTTTTGTGGGCTTGTCTTTTGCCGTCAGCCTTTATTTAATAGGTTTTTCAGAGGTTTTTCTTACTGCGCTGGGGTTTGATATTACAAAAGATTTGATAAGGATAACAGGTGTTTTTTCATTGTTGTTCATTACAATACTTTCTTTTATCAGTACAAACCTTGCCTTGAAAACCCAGATCATAATTCTTATCGTGATAATATTGTCGTTGTTGTCAATTTTTTTCGGACAGCATGGTATGCAGCCTGACAGGCTCTCATTGAGTTTTTTTTCGGGTTCATATACATGGATAGCCCTTTTTGCTATTTTTTTTCCTGCAGTAACCGGATTCAGCACCGGGGCTTCCATGTCGGGTGATTTGCGTAATCCCGGCAGGTCGATACCTGTAGGTATGATGGCGGCGATACTGATAGGGTTGCTTATATATACGGGTTTGGCAGTTTTTCTCTCAAAAACGGTAGACAGGCAAGTGCTTATACATGACCCCGGCGTATTGCTCAACATTTCATTTTATGCACCATTGGTGGTGGCAGGTGTTTGGGGTGCAACACTTTCTTCGGCTCTTGCAAGCATTCTTAGCGCACCGCGAATATTACAGGCTACGGCTATCGACAAAATAACCCCTAAAGTATTTGCTAAAGGCTTTGGCACTGCAAATGAACCGCGAAATGCCCTGTTGCTGACTTTTGCAATAGCACTGGTCGGCATTCTGATTGGCGATCTTAATGTGATCGCACGATTAGTGACCATATTTTTTATCATTACATACGGATTTCTCAATTTCACCTATGCTATTGAAAACTGGGCAGGCTCCGACTTCAGACCTTCTTTTCGCATCCCGGTTTTGGTTAGTGTGATAGGTGGTGTGGCATGTTTTATTATAATGATACAGCTCGACTTTATCGCAATGATAGCAGCTATACTGATAATGTTCGGTATCTTTTTAATAATCAAACGTAAGGAATTAAAACTGCAAGCAGGCGATACATGGAGCGGTGTCTGGTCGTCAATGATAAAATTTGGCCTGGCAAAGCTTTCGGTAAGGGGTGGTCTTGACAAACGAAACTGGCGCCCAAACATAATCCTGTTCAGTGGAGGAGCCGGATCAAGACCGCATCTTGTTGAAATGGCAAGGGCTATGGTAGGAAAGATGGGAGTGTTTACAAATTTTGAGCTTATCGAAAACCCCTCGGAAAATGTACTCTTCAGCAAACAGGCACAATCAATACTGGATACGGATAATTACGGGAAGACCATATTTACGCGCAGGCACGAATGCAGCGATATATACCAGGGAATGGACCTGATATGCAGGGTGTATGGCTTTACGGGGTTTGAGCCGAACACAACCTTGCTGGGATGGAGCCGCAATACGAAAAACCCTGTAAGATTTGTCAAGGCTTTGAGAAATTTTATACAACTTAATTACAATATTGCAATATTAAGTTTCGATAGAAACAAAGGTTTTGGGAAGAAAAAAGTCATAGACCTTTGGTGGAATGGGTATGGACGTGAACTTTCATATGGTATTACTTTGGTCAAGTTTATCACTTCCGACCCAACCTGGAGATCAGCACGGCTAAGGATTATAATAATTAACTATGACAGCGGCAGCAGCGAAAAAATATATGACCTGGTTGACCAGATGATGAATGAGTCACGACTGTTCGGCGAAGTAAAAATTATAAATAACAGTGTTGAAAGGCTGTCGGAAAAGCAGATCATGAAAAACGAATCAGGAAACTCAGATTTAATTTTATTGCCATTTGAAAATAAAGATCTGACACCTGAAAGTGCCCCCCTGGAAAAGCTTAGCGGAAAAATCAGTCAGCTGGGTACAACATTGCTGATCAAAGCAGGAAGCGAATTTGACGAGATTAATGTTTTTGATGATGAAGAAATGGAAGATGTTAAGGAAGATGTCGTTAAAAGCTTTAAAGAAAAACCGGTTATAGAACAAGTTAAATACCCTGAAAAAAGAATAATTGCAAATGAAGTTTTAAACATAAGCAGAAAATTTTATGACATACACATAAAATATTTGAAAAACGGGTTTGGTCAGGCATCAATACTTTTTGACAAATACCTTGGCAGTTTTAATGGATTTTCGGGTAAGCTTTTCGATCAGCTTGAAAGAGTAATTGAATCGAAAGAGACAAGTCAGGGCAGGAATTTTCTTTATAAGATCATAAATGACTATGCTTATCAAACTCAGAATAATTTGCTTAAGCTTAGCGGTGAAATTTTGCCTGATGCCAAAAAACACCTGACAGAAGCAATAAATGACTGCTGCCGGGATCTGGAAGCGAATATAGCTGAAATACCCGATAAAGTTTATGCTAACTTTGACCGGGGCGAATTTTCAATAACCAGGGAAGATAAAGCCGCTGTAAAACTGTTTAAATTGCGTAAAAAGCTAATTGCCGGAATTTTCAGACGACCTGTCAGGCAAAAGGTTGAATTGAAAAAAATTGCAAATCTTTTTCTTTACAACAGGCGGCTGGAAGCACTTGATTCGGCTAACAACGATTTCAGGACTCATTCATACAGGATGGTAGCAAGCCTGAAAAACCACTTTTCAGATGTGCTTGAAACACTTGAAAAGATACAAAAGGATTTTGATAATTTTGATAAAGCCCTGCAAATAACTCGTATGGAAAGACAACGGCTTTCTATGCAACAGGAAAAAATTCAACAGGAAACAAAACGGATTTTTGAAAAGATAAGTAATGATCTGAACTCAGATCTTTACATTAACCTGCAAAAAATAAGCTATATAACAGACAGCCCGGTGTCAAAATTTAAGCTAAAATCATACGAGAAAGCACTTAAAATAAGCTCATCAGATCTGCATAAAATAAAAGAGATGCCCGAAACCTGGCTTAACAATCTGAAATTGTTCATAAATAAGAGTAACCTGGAGTTTCTGCTGGTATCATTTAAAAACCGTATTAAAACAAAACTGCATAAAAAAATTGATGAGCTGAAGATGATCATCAAAGCCAATATGCTTCAAAACCTTAAAACATTGAAGGAACAGGTTGAATTGCTCAAAAGCCATGAAAAGACCAAGGAACCCGATGCATTAAGGCTTATTATGAATGAGCAGGAAGCAATTGACCTTCACGGGCAATTCGAACATTTCTATAAAGAGGTGCAAGATATAATTAATGAATTGCCTGAAAAAACCGATGTGAATACTGAAAGGTTTTTGCAACAGGTTGAAAAAGGCAAATTCGGGCTAAGTGATACCAAGACCATTGCGGTACGACAAAAAGTTGAATTTTACACAGGTACTGAATTGATCAACAATACACGTGTGGAGATGAATGACTTGTCGGAAAAACTAAACCGGTCTTCTCAAAAAATCCGTGATATAATTCGTCTTACATTGTTTAATATGGAAAATGTTGACAAAAAAGACAATGAAGCTTATCCTGACATCTTTGAACAAAAAACCGAATCGCTGCTAGCCAGCCTGCTTGAGAGAATACAAAACGAAGAAAATATTATATGTGAATTGATCGACAAAACATCCAATAACCTGCATAATTACATGAGGTTGGCATTTGAAAACATCAATATTGTTTCCTTATCTCACAAAACTGATACCGGAAAGAAAAAGCACAAGATGAAAAAAGAAAGCGGTATAAGGCGAAGAATAAGGGAAAACAGAGCGAAAATAAGCAATACTTTCAGAGCTGCAATGGTTAATGTTTTATACATTCAAAGTGAAAGAGTGATGCTTGCAAAGAAAGTGACCGCTTTCGAAAAGCAACACAAGATAAACAGTCAGGCAGTACATGAAATAATTGAAGTGCTTGCACCGGGAAAAGGTATATTGAAGGAAATTCCGTATTACTATCTGAGTCTTTTTTCTGGCAGTTCGACCATAAGCAAAGATCTTTGGGTAGGTATGAAAAAACAGGTTGAGGATGCCGGAAAAACTATTTCGCGTTTTGAAAACGGTTATCCCGGAGGTCTGCTGATAACAGGTAAGCGTGATTCAGGCAAATCAAGCTTGTCAAAAATTATTACCAGGCAATACATGCCCGGCTATCAAACCTATATAATCAAAGCACCTAAAGGAGAAAAACCTGATAAGCAAATATTTGATAATGCCATAAAAAATACTTTCGGTACTGATGAGAACATTGCCGGTCATCTTGATAAACTACCCGGTGAAAAGATCATAATCATTGATGATCTCGAGCTTTGGTGGCACAGAACAGACAACGGGCAGGAGTATTTGAACAGGTTTTTTGAGCTTATTGATAATTTTGGCAAAAAAATCTTCTTTATAGTAATTTGCAATACGTATGCATATAATTTACTTAACGATGTTTATGATCTTGACGGATACTTTCTGGGGCATGCTGAATGCAAACCTTTGGAGGCAAGGGAGTTGAAAGAGATGATAATGTTGCGTCACAAGGCCGGCGGTCTTCAATTTGAATTTAACGGTAAACATGAAGAAGATTTTTCGGAATGGGATTTTGCGAAACTTTTTAATAAATATTTTGAGCTTACTATGGGAAATCCGGGGCAAACTGCCAGGGCATGGATCAGCAACATAAAAAAGATAAAGGGTAATTTATTGATAATTGATTCGCCCGGAAAACCATCAACCCTTCACCTGAACGAAATAAGCGATGATCTGTGGATCGTAATATTGCAATTTACACTTCATCGCAGGCTGGATTGTGAAAAACTGTCGGAAGTGCTTCGCCAACCATTGTCGCAAACCCGTATGCTTTTGCAAAACATGCTTAGATCAGGTATTGTAGAAGAAAAGTTTGAAGGTGTTTTTGCACTCAACCCATACCTTGAACCGTTTTTGGAAAAAAAGTTGAAGAACAAAATCATATTGTAATTTTCAGTAAAAGAAAGAGGGATATAAAAATGATATCGGTAGTTTTATATATAATTGCAGGATTTGTTCTTTTTACCATACTATGGCTGGCAAATAAAGCTATACAATCGGCTGTTGCCGCAGAAAAAATTCATCCGGCATTTCAGCGGGTCTTTCCTGTTGCAGAATTCCTGTTATGGTTTTTATACCTTTTATGGGCTTTAAGAGGTATTTTCAGCCACTGGCATTTTTATAATATACTGATGTATGCAGTGATTATTGCAATAATTATCGGTATCGGCTGGTTTATCGCAAAGGATTTCATAGCCGGGATAGTGTTAAAGTCAGAAGTGCCGTTTAAAACCGGTCAATATATCGGTTTTCTTCAAACATCGGGTATATTAAAAAATCTTGGATACCGGTCGCTGGAAATTGAAACCGATGTTGGTCAAAGAATTAAGATACCGTATAGTCGTCTGACCGGTGAAGTTATTACATGTCAACCTAATCCTGATGGGGTGAAAGGATATGAAACAATAATTACTTTGCAAAAAAACCTTAAAAACGAAGATGTATATGAGCTGATAGTAAAAAGAGCAATGCTTTTGCCATGGACAATACCGGTCAAAAAGCCAACCGTAAAACTTTTGGACAATGAAAACGAGCCTGAAAAAAGATATTTGGTTAAATATTTTGCAGTAAACCCCAGGCATGCAGAAAGAATTTCTCAGCATATTAAAGAATACTTTAAAAAATTAGATGACAAAAAATAAGGAAATCACATACTCTCTGAGAAGATTCTTTACCTCATCGGAAGATAAGATTGCAAAAGAAAATCTAAAAAAGCTGAACCGTAACTTCTCACCGTCTTATACAAAATTTATACTTGAGGAGTTGATAAAACCTATAAATGACACATGGTTTCGCAGCGAGATGATTGGATGGGGTGATTGCCCTGGTCGGCAGAAAGGTGAGAAGCCTTATTTATTGGTTACAAATCATTCGGGCATGGCTTTCCCATGGGATGCCATAACATTCAGCTGCAATCTTTATGAAAGGTACGGATTTTCAGAGGGTACTGCCAGGGCACTTATTGCACCTGCCCTTACCGAAAACCTCTTTATGAACCCTTTTTTGATAGCAAGTCTGTGGAAAAAGTTCGGCGGTATACCGGCAACGTTCATCAATTTCGAAACCATGATGAACCAAACAGATCATAATGTACTTATTTATCCTGAAGGTATCGAAGGAATAGGTAAAGGATTTAACCGCCGATACCAGTTGCAGGATATGCGGCCAACATTTGTGCGTATGAGCTTGAAATACAAATGTGAAATAATAACCTTTTCAACAATAAATGCCGAATATATTAATCCTTTTGCATACTCATGGCCCTGGTTAAACAGGCAGGTAAAATACCTGGGAATTCCCTTTATGCCCGTAGGGATAACCACGCTGCTCGTTTTTTTTCAACCATGGATGTTTTATATATCATTGCCTGCAAAACTATATTTCGTATTCGGTCGAAAAATACGACCCTGGGAAATGATTGACAAACCATTGGAAGATATTACAAACAATGACCTCAGGAACCTAACCGGCAAAATACGAAGCATAATGCAGGAAGACCTGAATGAAGCACGCAAAAAATACGGTAAAAACCCTTATCGCTTCGTATCACTATTCAGGGAAGTAATAAAAAATCGTGGGAAACTGCACTATTTTATGCTGATGAATTGGCCATTCCTTTTTTCTGAATACGACCAACGATATCATTCAGGAAATACCAAGTCTGTTCATGACCTCAATATTTTTACGATCCTGAAATTGGTAATTAGAAAACCTATAATACTGGCATTCTTCATCCCGATATTCGGTTGGCCAATAATCTTTATGAGAAGCTCATGGGTGGGAAAACGAAAATCTAAGATTTAGACAGTTGTAATTTTTTGAAAAAATATATTAATCAACTATTTGCAAGAAGTGAAAATATTTTTCCTTACTTCTGAATTGGGATATCCATATAATATTATTAATAAAAATATTGTAAATTTATAAACAGACATATTTTTACCGTAATAAATTAATTATAAGCTGTGTTGTTTTAGGTTTTTGACAGTTTTAACAGGCCTCCATTACGAGGTTTTCGGGTTTGTGAAGGATTGTTTTTACTTTAAAAACAACAATGAAAAACTTTTTATTATATGCCCGGGGCATGCTGAATGCCAATTGCATTTTTTACAGCTTCGAAAAGCAAGGAATTCAGGATAAAGCTCATTTTGAGTTTTAACTATTTATCCGTTTCATATACAATCCCTATCAAATATGTTGCCTCAGGTGCAATCTCCTGTACCGTCGGAGATGCTTCAACTATAGAAATATGTGGCATTCCTTGCATCAATTGAGATATAGTGATATCATCTTCACCATGCCAAAAAACAGAAAAATTTTCATGGTAGTTCCAGTCAGGTAAATGTTCTTTATAAAACTGAACAATTTTATCAAGCGGATCGCTGACAATAATCTTGATCTCTGCAAGGCCATCCTTACCTGTCATTTGTTTTAATTCATCTGTTGTATGTACAAGAAATACAACAGCATCGGGATATGAAGGGATATTAACTTCAGCTTTTGATGGTATCATGTTTTTTACTCTTTCCCGCTGGTGACGATAAAGTTCTGCCCGGTCCGAATCATCAGGAAGTGAAAAAACCGGCGCATAAGGCTCATCGTCAGGTTTTTCGGAATAAAGTTGAGTACCTAACCCCGGCACATATGAAATTGAATATATCAAAAGTAAAGAGATAATTAATGTATGTTTTTTCATTTTGTGAAAGTTTGGTTTTTTAAAATCAGCAAATACAATCAGCGGCAAAAATAAAAAAATTTGGAGAAAATATATAATTCAAAGGCTTTTCATAAATATCCGAACCATTGATAGTATCAACCGGCAGTTGTTAATAAGGTGTTTCGTACCATATTTTATTATTTTCAAAAAATCTTTATTTAAACTATTTGATTAATAAAAAGTTATTATTATCTTTGCACCCCAAAATTGTAAAGCCTGGTTTTACAGTTGTTATTTAATTAATAATATTTAAAAATTTATTCTGAGGGATATATGATCATTGTACCAATAAAAGAAGGGGAAAATGTAGACCGCGCATTAAAGAAGCTTAAACGCAAGTTTGAGAAAGCCGGGGTTTTGAAGGAAGTCCGCGAAAGGCAGAAATACACTAAACCCTCCGTAAAAAAGCGTAACGAGAAGCTTAAAGCTATTTATATCCAAAAAATGAGAAACAGGGAAGAAGCTTGATATTTTTGGTTTAGGCAGATTTGCTAAGGAAGTATTTTTATTTTAGTGAGGTTTTTATTAACTCTAACAAAATTTTTTTGTTTGTATGAACAAAATTGAGGGCTTCCTTAAATATTTGGCTTTAAATAAAGGATATTCGGCACATACAGTCAGATCATACCAAACTGATTTATTGCAGTTTTATGGTTTTTTAAATGATGTATATCCCGGGGTTGGGGTCGATGAAGCGGCTCCCTTGCATATCAGGAGTTGGGTGGTGACAATCATGGATGAAGGTACCGGTGCCCGGTCGGTCAGAAGAAAGATATCTTCGCTCAAATCTTTTTTTAATTATCTTATGATTAAAACCGGCATGGAATCCAATCCGGTTGAAAAAATATCAATTCCTAAGTTTGCAACATCATTGCCATCATACCTTGATACGGATGAAATGAATATGCTCTTTGAAAATATTGACTTTTCAGATGACTTCGATGGCTTAAGAGACAAGTTGATTCTTGAAATGCTTTATTCAACAGGCATCAGGCTGGCTGAATTGATCACTGTCAAACATTCGGATATCGATACGGGATGCAACAATCTTAAAGTGACCGGTAAAGGAAACAAGCAGCGGATAATTCCGCTTATTCCTGCCCTGTCAAAAACTTTGAATGATTATCTTGATAAAAAAGAAAGGCTGTTTTCATGCGAAATAGCCGATTATCTGCTTGTTACAGGTAAGGGAAAAAGAACGTATCCAAAATTTATTTACAGGGTAGTGTATCATTATTTGAGTCTTGTTACCACTTATGACAAAAAGAGCCCTCATGTATTGAGGCATACTTTTGCGACACATATGTTGAATAACGGGGCAGAGTTGAATTCTATAAAAGAATTTCTCGGACATGCCAATATTTCGGCAACACAGGTTTATACACATAATACTGTTGAAAAATTAAAAAAAATCTACAAACAAGCCCATCCTAAGGCTTAAATACGGAGGAATGTAACATGAATATTAACATTAGTTCTTTGCATTTTAAGGCTGACAGCAAACTTGAAGATTTTATAAGGGAAAAGATCGGGAAATTACAAAATTTTCTTGATGGTGTCATGGAAAGTGATGTTACGCTTAAGCTTGAACAAGCCTCCAACAATGAGAGCAAAATTGTGGAAATTAAAGTAATGGTGCCCGGCAATGATATTTTTGCAAAAAAGCAGGCAAAAAGTTTTGAAGAAGCTGTTGATAATGCGGTTGATGCTTTAAGAAAACAGTTGATAAAGCGTAAGGAAAAATTCAAAGGTTTATAGCAATGTTAATGTTTTGGGTTTGAGAAAAAGGGCTATGTTTTGCCTGTTATTAATAATCTTAAAAAAAATAATTATTATTTTGGCAGGTTTTAAATCTTTTTCGTAAATTTGCAAACCTTTTTGGTAAGGATTTATATTTGTTATTTGTGTAGTGTTTTATTATTACGGGGCATTATTGCCGATGTAGCTCAGTTGGCCAGAGCAGCTGATTTGTAATCAGCCGGTCGGGGGTTCGAATCCCTCCATCGGCTCGCGTTCTTTAAACAACTATTTACGGTTTTTAACGGGGGGATTCCAGAGCGGTCAAATGGGGCAGACTGTAAATCTGTTGGCTTAGCCTTCGGAGGTTCGAATCCTTCTCCCCCCACAGTGAAGCGGAAATAGCTCATCTGGTAGAGCGACAGCCTTCCAAGCTGTAGGTGGCGGGTTCGAGTCCCGTTTTCCGCTCGAAGGTTGCCGATGTAGCTCAGAGGTAGAGCGTTTCCTTGGTAAGGAAGAGGCCACGGGTTCAATTCCCGTCATCGGCTCGTATACAATAAAGTTTCAGATCCATTAATTTAAATAATTTAAAAACAACCACTTATTAGTTATGGCAAAAGAAAAATTTGAAAGGACGAAACCGCACGTGAACATTGGTACTATTGGACATGTTGATCATGGCAAGACAACGCTCACCGCTGCAATTACGCAAGTCTTGGCTGAAAAAGGTTTATCAGAGATCAGAACCTTCGACTCCATTGACAATGCACCTGAAGAAAAAGAAAGAGGTATTACTATTAACTCTTCACATGTAGAATATCAGACGGCTAACAGGCACTATGCGCATGTGGATTGCCCGGGACATGCCGACTATGTGAAAAACATGGTTACCGGTGCAGCTCAGATGGATGGTGCCATACTCGTGGTAGATGCATCCGACGGACCCATGCCGCAAACCCGTGAACATATATTGCTTGCACGTCAGGTAGGCGTACCGCAAATAGTAGTGTTTATGAATAAGGTTGACCTGGTTGATGATGAGGAGCTGTTGGACCTTGTTGAAATGGAAGTTAGGGAATTGCTTACGTTTTACGACTTTGACGGTGACAATATTCCTGTTATCAGAGGATCGGCGCTGGGTGGCCTGAATAACGAGTCAAAATGGGTTGAAAAAGTTGTGGAGCTTATGGAAACTGTCGATGAATGGATACCTATACCAAAGCGCGATATTGACAAGCCATTCCTGATGCCCGTAGAAGACGTGTTTTCCATAACAGGACGAGGCACTGTTGCAACAGGCAGAATAGAAACCGGAGTCATTAATTCAAGCGACCCTGTGGATATTGTGGGTATGGGTGCAGAAAAACTTAAAAGTGTTGTTACCGGAGTGGAGATGTTCCGTAAAATACTTGACAGGGGAGAAGCCGGCGATAATGTCGGGCTGCTGCTCAGAGGAATCGATAAAAAAGCCATAAGCAGAGGTATGGTCGTGGCAACACCTAATTCGATAACACCTCATACAAAATTCAAGGGCGAAGTTTATATTTTGAAAAAAGAAGAAGGTGGGCGTCATACACCATTTCACAGCAAATATCGTCCCCAGTTCTTTTTCAGAACTACCGATGTTACCGGTGAAATATTCCTGCCTGATGGCGTTGATATGGTCATGCCCGGCGATAACCTTACCGTTACCGTTGAGCTTATCAGTGAAGTGGCAATGGATAAAGGATTGCGTTTTGCTATACGTGAAGGAGGCCGTACTGTAGGTGCAGGTCAGGTAACCGAAATTATTGATTAATAGTGACAGGTGGTGGAAGAATCCTGTAATACCACCTGATTAATCAGGGGTGTAGCTCAACTGGTAGAGTAGCGGTCTCCAAAACCGTTGGTTGAGGGTTCGAGTCCTTCCACCCCTGCAAACAACACTGTATAATATATAAGAGTAGTAAAAAATATTTATGAAGAAAATCAAAGCCTTTTTTATTGATACCTATGATGAGCTCAGAAATAAAGTAACCTGGCCTTCATGGAGCGACCTGCAAAGCAGTGTTACGGTTGTATCCATTGCTTCCCTTATAATCGCTTTGATCGTTTATTTGATGGATATATCCTTTAGCTCTATATTGCAGCAGTTTTATGAATTGTTTCTTTAATATTGCTCAAAAAGGCAGGAAGCTTTAAATGAGCTTGTTATATAATTACATGAATTTCAACAACAAAACTAAAATCTGAATTTTTTTGGCTTTATGAGCGAAAAACAAGTTAAAAAGTGGTATGTGGTCAGGGCAATAAGCGGGGGAGAAAATAAGGTTAAACAATATATAGAAAGTGAAGTTAAACGCCTTGGGTTGCAGGAGTATGTTTCGCAGGTACTCATACCGACCGAAAAAGTGTATCAGATTCGAAAAGGGAAAAAGATCAGTGCAGAAAGGAATTATTTTCCCGGTTATGTACTTATAGAAGCTGCATTGGTGGGTGAAATACCCCATATAATAAAAAATGTTCCGGGTGTACTCGGATTTTTGGGCTCTGCCGGCAAACCCGTTCCATTAAGACCAGCGGAAGTAAACCGGATACTTGGCAAAGTAGATGAGCTTGCCGAAAAAGATGAGGAACTCAACGTACCTTTTATTGTCGGCGAAACGGTCAAAGTAACCGATGGCCCGTTCAACAGCTTTACAGGTGTTATAGAAGAAATTAACGAAGAAAAGAAAAAACTGAAGGTCATGGTAAAGATATTTGGACGAAAAACGCCGCTGGAGCTGAGCTTTATGCAGGTAGAAAAAGAGTAAGTGTTAAATTATTTAATTTTAAACTCAATTAGTGTATACAGGCTGTCAAATAAATTATAAATCACGATCTTAAGATGGCAAAAGAAGTTAGCGGATTAATTAAATTACAGATAAGAGGCGGACAGGCAAATCCATCTCCACCCGTAGGGCCTGCATTGGGCGCAAAAGGTGTGAATATTATGGAATTCTGCAAACAGTTTAACGCCAGAACACAAGATAAACCAGGGAAAATTATACCTGTTATTATCACGGTATTCAAAGACAAGTCGTTTAAATTTATTATTAAATCACCTCCGGTTTCCATACAGATAATGGAATCATTAAAAATTAAATCGGGCTCTCCCGAACCTAATCGAAATAAAGTTGCAACACTTACATGGGACCAGGTGAAAAACATTGCAGAGGATAAAATGTCGGACCTTAATTGCTTTACCGTAGAATCAGCTATGCGTATGGTAGCTGGTACAGCAAGAAGCATGGGTGTGAAACTGAAAGGTAATCCGCCTTTTTAACCGGTATTTTATACGTAAAAGATCTTTTAAATAAATTTTAACCGGATCGGAAAATGGCTAAATTAACGAAAAATAAAAAAGAAGCTTTAACCAGGTTTGACAGAAAAGCGGTTTATCCATTGAATGAAGCAGCAGATTTAATCAAAAAGATGCATTTTACCAGGTTTGATGAATCTGTGGATCTGGATATCCGTCTTGGAGTTGATCCGCGTAAAGCAAATCAAATGGTCAGGGGTGTGGTTACATTGCCATATGGCACCGGTAAAACAACCAAAGTACTTGTGCTGTGCACTCCCGATAAAGAAAAAGAAGCTAAAGAAGCTGGTGCGGATTACGTCGGACTCGACGAATACGTTGAAAAAATAAAAGGCGGCTGGACTGACGTTGACGTTATAATTACCATGCCAAGCGTCATGCCAAAAATAGGGCCGCTTGGGAAAATCCTCGGTCCAAGAGGTTTAATGCCAAACCCGAAAGCGGGAACAGTGACCATGGAAATAGAAAAAGCCGTTAAAGAGGTTAAAGCAGGTAAAATTGATTTTAAAGTTGATAAATATGGTATTGTTCACGCTTCCATCGGAAAAGTATCGTTTGAAAAAAACAAGCTCGTTGAGAATGCAAAAGAATTGCTGCAAACGATCATTAAAATGAAACCTCCGTCGGCAAAAGGTACGTACATGAAAAGCGTTTATATGTCAAGTACTATGAGCCCCGGAGTGAGAGTGGATACCAAATCAGTTGCTGTATAATTAGCTAAACTATACAAATTGGTTCATATTAGAAAAGACGCGGATGTTTTATGAAAAGGGAAGAAAAAAATCAAAAAATTGAAACTTTGGCTGAAAAGCTGAATTCAAGTGAAGTTTTCTATCTTACAGATACTTCAGAATTGGATGTGGAGACTGTCAATAAGCTCAGAAGATTGTGCTTTAAGAAGAATGTTTCTATGCATGTGGTGAAAAACACCTTATTGAAAAAAGCCATGGAAAAGGTTGAGAAAGATCTTGAACCGTTATATGATGCTTTGAAAGGGCCCACATCGCTGATGTTTTCTGATACAGGTAATGTGCCTGCCAAATTAATAAAAGAGTTTCGCAAAAATAACTCAAAGCCGTTGCTCAAAGGAGCATTTGTTGAGCAGGTATGTTATCTGGGTGAGGAAAACCTGGATGTCTTGATCAATATAAAGTCGAAAAATGAACTTATAGGCGATATTTTGGCATTGTTGCAATCGCCGGCAAAGAATGTTATTGCTTCATTGCAATCGGGTGGCGGTAAGCTTTCCGGCATCCTTAAAACGCTTTCTGAAAAACAGGAAAAATAAATTATTAAATAAACAGTTAATTTTTAGTATTGTACATTAAAAAATCATTAAAAAAATATCAAAAATGGCAGATTTGAAATCTTTCGCAGAACAGTTAGTTAATCTAAGTGTTAAAGAGGTAAATGAGCTGGCGAATATTCTGAAAGACGAATATGGTATAGAGCCGGCAGCGGCTGCTCCTGTAGCTGTTGCTGCAGCCGGTGGTGAAGCAGAAGCACAGGCTGAGGAAAAAACCGAATTCGAGGTTGTTCTCAAAAGCCCCGGCGGTGCTAAACTTGCTGTGGTTAAGCTTGTAAAAGAGCTTACAAGTCTTGGGCTGAAAGAAGCCAAAGAACTTGTTGATGCAGCACCTAAAGCTATTAAGGAAGGTATAACTAAAGACGAAGCAGAGTCATTGAAAAAACAACTCGAAGAAGCAGGTGCAGAAGTTGAAATAAAGTAAATCTGCTGATGTGATCAAAAGACCGAACTTTTACAACCGCAAATCTTTTGCCCGAGTCCGGTCATATCTGATATTGTTTTGTTCAGTATTTGGTTAGTTAACAATTTAATTTATTAACCGCAAAATATATATACCTTGGCTGCAACTTTAGAAAAAAAAGAAAGAATAGACTTTTCGTCAGCGAATTATCAGTTTGATTATCCCGATTTTCTAGAAGTTCAAATTAAGTCGTTCCAGGATTTTTTCCAGCTGGAAACAATTCCCGAAAATCGGAAAAACGAAGGTCTGTTTAAAGTGTTCAGTGAAAATTTTCCAATTTCAGATGTCAGGAACAATTTCGTTCTGGAATTTCTGGATTATTTTATCGACCCCCCCAAATATAGTATTGAAGAATGTATTGAAAGGGGGCTTACATACAGTGTGCCACTTAAGGCAAAACTTAAGCTTTATTGTACTGACCCTGAACATGAAGATTTTGAGACTATTATTCAGGATGTTTACCTGGGCATGATCCCTTATATGACTCCAAGAGGAACATTTGTAATTAATGGTGCTGAGAGAGTTGTAGTATCTCAGCTGCACAGATCTCCGGGCGTGTTTTTCGGAACAAGTGTCCATGCAAATGGTACTCAGCTTTACAGCGCAAGAATTATCCCTTTCAAAGGTTCATGGATTGAATTTGCCACCGACATCAATAATGTGATGTATGCATATATTGACAGGAAGAAAAAGCTTCCCGTTACTACATTATTGCGTGCAATTGGCTTTGAAAGCGATAAAGAGATCCTTGAAATATTTAACCTTGCCGATGATGTTAAAGTAAGCAGGAATTCATTGAAAAAATGCTTAGGGAGAAAACTGGCGGCGAGGGTTTTAAGATCGTGGGTAGAAGACTTTGTAGACGAAGATACCGGAGAGGTGGTATCTATAGAAAGGACGGAAGTTATCATAGACAGGGAAACGGTATTAGAAGAACACCACATAGACCAGATCCTGGAAGCTGATATTAAGTCTATAATACTTCACAAAGAGGGCATTAATGTCAGTGATTTTGCACTGATATACAATACACTTCAAAAAGATACGACAAATTCCGAAAAAGAAGCCGTTGAATTTATTTACCGTTTGTTGAGAAACACTGATCCGCCCGATGATGAAACTGCACGCAGCATGATTGAAAAGCTGTTTTTTTCCGACAAGCGTTATGACCTTGGCGATGTCGGGCGTTACAGGATTAATAAAAAGCTTGCTCTGAGCACTCCTAAGGATGTTAAGGTTCTGACCAGGGAAGATATTATTTCAATAGTGAAGCACTTGATAGAGCTGGTTAATTCGAAGGCAGATGTTGATGATATTGATCATTTGAGTAACAGGCGTGTAAGAACGGTAGGCGAGCAGTTATATACCCAGTTTGGCGTTGGCTTGGCCCGTATGGCCAGAACGATACGTGAACGAATGAATGTTCGCGATAATGAAGTTTTTGCACCTATTGACCTTATCAATGCAAAAACCCTTTCTTCGGTTATAAATACTTTTTTTGGTACAAACCAGCTTTCACAGTTTATGGATCAGACCAATCCTCTGGCTGAACTGACCCATAAGAGGCGTATGTCGGCACTTGGCCCGGGCGGCCTGTCGCGTGAAAGAGCCGGATTCGAAGTACGCGACGTACACTATACACACTATGGAAGACTTTGTACCATAGAAACTCCCGAAGGCCCGAATATCGGCTTGATTTCTTCATTGTGTGTTTATGCTAAAGTAAATGATCTGGGGTTTATCGAAACGCCATATTACAAAGTTAAAGATGGGAAAGTAGCTTTAAATGAACCACCGGTATATATATCGGCAGAAGAAGAAGAAAATAAAGTTATCAGTCAGGCAAATGTAGAGTTTACCAAAGATGGAAAATTTAAAGACGAATTGATTAAAGTTCGATACATGGCTGATTATCCAATTTCGGAACCGTCAAAAGTGGACCTTATTGATGTTTCTCCAAGCCAGATAGCATCCATTGCTGCATCGTTGATACCGTTTCTCGAACATGATGATGCAAACAGGGCTCTGATGGGGAGCAATATGATGAGGCAGGCGGTGCCTTTGATTAACCCGGAAGTGCCAATAGTAGGAACAGGGCTGGAAAAAAGAGTTGCTAATGACTCAAGAGTGCTGCTGCATGCCGAAAACGATGGTATAGTGGAATATGTCGATGCAAAAGAAATTGTGATTCGTTACTCGAGAAGCGACGAAGAAAAACTGGTTAGCTTTGATGACGATGTTAAGGTTTATAAACTTACAAAATTTGCTAAAACTAACCAGAATACTTGTATGAACTTTAAACCGATAGTAAATAAAGGTCAAAAAGTAAAAACAGGACAGTTGCTTTGTGAGGGATATGCTACACGTGACGGCGAACTGGCGCTCGGAAGAAATCTCAAGGTTGCTTTCATGCCGTGGAAAGGATATAATTTTGAAGATGCCATAGTTGTTTCTGAAAGGATTGTACGTGACGATATTTTCACTTCTGTTCATATCGAGGAGTATTCGCTCGATGTAAGAGATACAAAAAGGGGTGTTGAAGAACTTACGAGCGATATACCTAACGTGAGCGCCGAAGCCATTAAAGACCTCGATGAATATGGATTGATAAGAATAGGCGCTAATGTTAATGAAGGAGATATACTTATCGGAAAAATAACTCCCAAAGGTGAAACAGATCCCACACCGGAGGAGAAATTGCTGCGTGCTATATTTGGCGACAAAGCCGGCGATGTTAAAGACGCATCGCTCAAAGCACCGCCCGCAACCAAAGGCGTGGTGATCGATAAAAAACTTTTTTCGAGGGTCATTAAGGATAGAAAAGCAAAAACAAAAGAGAAAATAATCATTGAAAAGCTTGATGATGATTTTAATAAACAGGTCAACGAATATAAATCTAAGCTGATAGATAAACTTACCGTTCTTGTTAGCGGCAAAACTTCGCAAGGGGTTACAAATTCACTCAAGGAGGTTGTTGTGCCCAAGGGTACGAAGTTCAATCAGAAAATCCTGCAAAATATCGATTATGCCACTGTTAACCCCAATAATTGGACTGTTGATAAAGCTAAAAATGAGTTGATAAAACAGTTGATTCATAATTATACTATAAAATACAGGGATTTTCTGGGCACACACAACAGAAAGAAGTTTACCGCGATAGTCGGTGATGAGCTTCCTTCCGGTATTGTTCAGCTTGCAAAGGTTTATTTAGCCAAGAAAAGAAAGTTGAAAGTAGGGGATAAAATGGCAGGAAGACATGGTAATAAGGGTGTTGTTGCTAATATAGTTCGCCAGGAGGACATGCCTTTTCTTGAAGACGGCACCCCGGTTGATATTGTTCTCAACCCGCTTGGTGTACCTTCAAGGATGAACCTGGGGCAGATATATGAAACCGTACTTGGATGGGCAGGGCAAAAACTTGGCATAAAATTTTCAACACCCATATTTGACGGTGCGGAACTTGATGATATAAACAAATATATCCGTGAAGCCGGTTTACCTGAAAATGGCAAAGTATATCTTTATGACGGGGGCACCGGTGAAAGATTTGATCAACCGGCAACAGTCGGAATTATATATATGCTGAAACTCGGGCATATGATAGATGATAAAATGCATGCCCGTTCAATAGGCCCGTATTCACTGATAACACAACAACCATTGGGTGGTAAGGCGCAGTTTGGCGGTCAAAGATTCGGCGAAATGGAAGTTTGGGCTCTTGAAGCATTCGGCGCTGCAAACGTGTTGCAGGAAATACTTACGGTAAAATCTGACGACGTCATAGGAAGAGCCAAAGCTTATGAAATACTTGTTAAAGGTGAAAATATGCCCGTACCCGGAGTGCCGGAATCATTTAACGTACTGGTGCATGAACTGAGAGGATTGTGTCTGAATTTGACCTTTGATTAATTATATGATCAAATCATTTGACACCAATCTCGGTAATAAAAAAACAGGGGCAAAATTGCCCGTATATGAATTTCGATTTTATCACATAAATATAATATTTCAAAAATTATGGCTTTCAGAAAAGAAACCAACGTAAAAAGTGATTTTTCAAATATAACCATTAGCCTGGCTTCTCCTGAGTCAATACTGGAAAGATCATACGGGGAAGTGCTGAAGCCCGAAACCATCAACTACAGGACCTATAAGCCGGAACGTGACGGATTATTCTGTGAAAGGATATTCGGACCGGTTAAAGACTGGGAATGTCATTGCGGGAAATATAAGAGGATCAGGTATAAAGGAATAGTGTGCGACAGGTGTGGGGTTGAAGTTACAGAAAAAAAAGTCAGACGTGAAAGAATGGGGCATATCAAGCTGGTAGTACCGGTGGCACATATATGGTTTTTCCGGTCATTACCCAATAAAATAGGATATTTGCTGGGATTACCATCGAAAAAGCTTGATCAGGTAATATATTATGAAAGGTATGTTGTTGTTAATCCCGGTATCAGATCAGACGAATTCAATGTTCTGGATTTTTTGACCGAAGAGGAATATTTTACGGTACTTGAATCCTTGCCAAAAGATAATCAGCTTTTGGAGGATGATGATCCGGATAAGTTTATAGCCAGAATGGGAGCGGAAGCACTTAAAGAGTTGCTTATACGGTTGGATTTGAATCAGCTTTCATATGATCTGCGGCACAAGGCTAATACCGAAACTTCACAGCAGCGTAAGGCCGATGCTTTAAAACGCTTGCAGGTTGTGGAGGCTTTTCGTGATGCTCAAAACAGGATTGAAAACAAACCGGAGTGGATGGTCGTTGATGTCGTACCTGTTATCCCGCCCGAATTGCGTCCCCTGGTGCCTCTGGATGGCGGAAGATTCGCCACCAGCGACCTTAACGACCTGTATCGCAGGGTTATCATTCGCAATAACCGCCTTAAAAGACTCATGGAAATTAAAGCTCCCGATGTTATTTTGAGAAATGAAAAGCGAATGTTGCAGGAGGCTGTAGACTCTTTGTTCGATAATTCCAGGAAAACAAATGCTGTTAAGACCGAATCCAACAGACCGCTCAAATCTCTCAGTGATAGTTTGAAAGGAAAGCAGGGAAGGTTCCGCCAAAACCTGCTGGGAAAAAGAGTTGATTATTCTGCAAGATCAGTTATAGTAATTGGCCCTGAACTAGCATTGCATGAATGTGGAATACCAAAAGACATGGCTTCGGAGCTTTTTAAGCCTTTTATCATACGTAAGATGCTTGAAAGAGGTATAGTGAAAACGGTAAAGTCAGCAAAAAAGATCGTAGACAGGAAAGATCCGATTGTTTGGGATATTCTGGAAAACGTGTTAAAGGGGCATCCCGTATTGCTCAACAGGGCACCTACACTTCACCGACTTGGAATTCAGGCATTTCAGCCCAAGCTTATCGAAGGGAAAGCTATTCAGTTGCACCCATTGGTTTGTACTGCTTTTAATGCCGACTTTGACGGCGACCAGATGGCGGTGCATGTCCCCTTAGGAAATGCGGCTATCCTCGAAGCACAAATATTGATGCTTGCTTCTCACAACATTCTTAACCCTGCAAATGGTGCACCTATCTCTGTGCCCTCGCAGGATATGGTATTAGGTCTATATTATATCACCAAACCCAGAAAAAGCACCCCGGAATTACCCGTTAAAGGAGAAGGACTTACTTTCTACGGACCTGAAGAAGTCATCATTGCCTATAATGAAAAAGCTGTAGATCTGCATGCCATAATAAAAGTAAAGGTGGATGTCACTGAAAACGGCAAACTGGTTAACAAGATCATTGAAACAACAGCAGGCAGGGTCTTATTTAACCAGATAGTGCCAAAAGAATATGGCTTTATTAACCAGCTGCTTACCAAAAAATCTTTAAGAGATATTATTGGTGGCGTGCTTAAGGTTACAGGTGTTAAAAAAACAGCTCAATTTCTTGACGATATTAAAGATATGGGCTTCAATATGGCTTTCAGGGGAGGATTGTCATTCAACATGGGAGATATTATAGTTCCTGAAGAAAAGCAGATCCTTATTGATCAGGCCAATGAACAGGTCAATGAGGTACGAGCTAATTACAGCATGGGTTTCATTACAAATAATGAACGTTATAACCAGATAATCGATATTTGGACTCACACCAATGCTAAACTAACCAAAGTATTGATTGATAAAACGACTGCTGATAAGCAGGGTTTCAATCCGGTATTCATGATGCTTGATTCAGGGGCTAGAGGTTCGAAAGAACAGATACGGCAGCTTTCGGGTATGCGTGGTTTGATGGCGAAGCCTCAGAAAGCGGGAGCAAAAGGCGGTGAGATTATTGAAAACCCGATATTGTCAAACTTCAAAGAGGGATTGTCGGTTCTTGAGTATTTTATTTCAACTCACGGTGCACGCAAGGGTCTTGCTGATACGGCTCTGAAGACTGCTGATGCGGGCTATCTGACCCGGAGGCTTGTGGATGTCGCACAAGATGTTATTGTTACGGAAGATGATTGTGGAACACTCAGGGGGCTTACTGCAACGGCACTGAAAAATAATGAAGAAACCGTTGAGACATTATATGACAGGATATTGGGCAGGGTGGCTCTCAATGATATATATCATCCTACTACGGGCGATTTGATCATTCAAGCCGGTGAGGAGCTTTCGGAAGGGATGAGTCAAAGTATCGAAGATTCGCCGCTGGAAGCCGTTGAGATTCGTTCGGTTCTTACATGTGAATCAAAGCAGGGTGTTTGTGGTAAATGCTACGGGCGTAGCCTGGCTACCGGTCATCTTGTGCAGAAAGGCGAATCAATAGGAGTTATAGCAGCACAATCTATCGGTGAACCGGGTACTCAGCTGACACTCCGTACTTTCCACGTAGGCGGTACAGCCTCAAGTATAGCTACTGCCCCCAAAATAAATGCAAAATATAATGGTATACTCGAAATAGATGAATTACGCTCGGTTAAGTTTACAAACGCAGCAGGGAAAAAATACTGGGTGGTAATAGGACGATCTGCCGAATTGCGTATAGTCGATCCAAAAACACGTATGGTGCTTACAAGCCAGAATATACCATATGGAGCTTTTCTCTATTTCCAACATGGTGATAAGGTAAAGACAGGAGATTTGATATGTGAGTGGGACCCTTATAATGCCGTTATCGTTTCGGAAGTTGAAGGTAAGGCTGTTTTTAATTACATGATAGAAGGGTCAACGTACAGAACCGATTCAGATGAACAAACAGGTTTTTACGAAAAAGTTATTATCGATTCAAAGGATAAAACAAAAAACCCCTCTATAAGCATAGTAGATAAGGCAGGCGAGGTTCTCAGAACTTATGATATGCCTGTGGGTGCACATGTTTCCATAAATGACAAGGATGATATTAAACCAGGGGTTATCATCGCCAAAATACCCAGAGCCATAGGTAAATCCGGTGATATTACCGGCGGGCTGCCAAGGATCACTGAACTGTTTGAAGCAAGAAATCCATCTGATCCGGCTGTAGTATCAGAAATTGATGGTATAGTATCTTTCGGAAAGAAGATCAAAAGAGGTAACCGCGAAGTAATAATAACTTCAAAAACGGGAGATGAAAAACGTTATCTTATTCCTCTTTCAAAACAAATACTGGCTCAGGAAAATGATTATGTCAAAGCCGGAACACCTCTTTCCGACGGGCCTGTTACACCGGCAGATATCCTTGCTATTAAAGGACCTACGGCAGTTCAGGAATATATTGTTAATGAGATACAGGAAGTTTATCGTATGCAGGGCGTTAAGATCAACGACAAACATTTCGAGGTAATAGTCAGGCAGATGATGAGAAAAGTTATCATTGAAGATCCCGGCGATACCAAATTTCTTGAAAATGAAGTGGTAAACAAGATTGATTTTATGGAAGAGAACGACAACATATTTGGCAAAAAAGTTGTCGAAGATCAGGGTAATTCAAGCCTTAAATCAGGTCAGATCATTACTGCACGCAAGTTGCGTGATGAAAACTCGTACCTGAAACGTCGCGATAAGAAACTCGTCGTTGCACGTGATGCCAAGGGTGCTACTGCCAGACAGCAGCTGCAGGGTATTACCAAAGCTTCATTGCAAACCAAGAGCTTCATTTCAGCCGCTTCATTCCAGGAAACTACTAAAGTGCTTACCGATGCGGCAATTAATGCAAAAGTGGATGAATTGACCGGATTGAAAGAAAATGTTATCGTAGGACATCAAATACCGGCAGGAACAGGTCTTAGAGAATATGATAATATCATTGTGGGTTCGCTGGAAGAATATAATATGCTTATGGCATCAAAACAAAAATCAGAAACAGAAAAAAACGAATCTTTAAAATCAGAAAAATAATAACATTATATCATGACAGAAGAAAAAAAGAAATCGAGTAAACAAATAAACATTGAGCTTGGCGAAGATGTGTGTGAAGGTATATTTTCCAACCTTGCTATTATCACTCATTCAAACACCGAATTTGTTATTGATTTTGCAAGGATGATGCCCGGAGTACCCAAGGCAAGGGTTAAGTCGAGAATAGTTATGACACCCCAACATGCAAAGCGCTTAATGAGAGCACTGAATGATAATATAGCCAAATTTGAGTCAAATCACGGACCAATAAAAGATATAGAGCAACCGGGCTTGCCTATGAACCTGGGAGGCCCTACGGCACAGGCATAACGGAAGCGTCTGCAGTGATTTTCTTGAATTCAGGTTAAATATAATAAAGCCGGGTGCTAGATGCTTTCGAAAATCCTTAAAAAATTATCATCTAACTTTTTCCCGTGGTAGATCATTACCAGATTCTTATTGGTAACTGTATTATCTTCTGCCGCCTTTATCTTATCATTATCTATTCTTTCTGAAATAATAGGCAATATATGGTTTAACAGATCCTCAAACCCGTTTTCTTCGTCAAGCTCAATAAAGGTAGCAAAAAAAGTGCCGTCACTATAAGACATCCTGTCTTTAACACCAAAAGCTCCCAGTGCCGTTTTTTCAATTCTGCCCGCTCTGTCAAAATAACCATCATAACCCTTATTCACAAGCTGCTCATGCAACAGGTCAAGTTTATGTTCATCCTGTTTACATGACTGAAAAACAAAAATCGTAACCGTAAAAATCAACAATACGTTGAATACTAAAATCTTATTACTTTTTCCTTTGGTTTCCATTTTTCTTTACTTTTATTATTAAATTATTTCGTCGCCTAAATTAAAAAAATTTTATTGATAATCAGATTTTATTTAATCCGATATTTTTTCATAAGCCCGGGTTATTATCGTATTACGTCTTTTTTTTTGGATAAGGCATAGAGCATTAACAAGTTTTTTTTTACAAACTGCCGGTAAAAAAGCAATTTACTGTCAGCAGGGGGTATACATGTAAATTGCAGGGAGGCTGACCTTAAAGGGCTTTTAACGTTTGCCTGCAAATTCAATATCCCATAATTCTATTATTTCATTTTTTTCGGTGTTTACGGATAATGAACTGTTGTTTTCATGTTTGTTAGTTTTTCTGGACCTGGTAATGACATTAGAAACACTGAACCTGTTATCGGATTCGAGGTGTTTGCTGACCGGATGAACATTGCTTATGCCTTTTAACAGTGCAAAATTTGAAAACAACAATAATATTTTGCCTCCAACCGGCATACGGCCGGATGCCTCATTAAAAAAATTCTGCCACATACTGGTCTCATAATAAATACCTCTATCTGTCACGGATTTTGGTTTTCCTGGTATCCACGGCGGATTAAATACAACAAGGTTGAAATTCCTGCAAAATCCTGCAAAAAAATTTCCCTGCCGCAGCCGCACCTTTTTATTAAAACCATGTTTTTCAAGGTCTTTTTTTACGCTGTAAATCGCATTGGGATTAATATCGGTTGCGGAAATATCGGATATTTTGTGTTTTAGCATATAAAAAACCAAAACACCGCAGCCTGTTCCGATATCAATAGCATTATTGAACCGGTTGCTGTTTTTATAGAGCCATTCATCAAACATTTCAAGGTGTTCGGTGCGGGTAGGGAAATACGTGCCGTAAAACGGATGCAGCCTGTAAGGTAATCGCGGGAACATGACTCCATTGGAAAACCATTGCCAGGCGCCGTTCAGACCCAATAATTGAGGGAAAGGTATATAAAAGCATTCTTTTTCCGGAAAAAACTCTTTCAGCCATGGATTATCAGGAGCACCATATAATTCTGCCCTGCCATCAATAACTTTTATCAAAATGTTGGAGGCAAGCTCACGGAATTTCAGGCGAAAAATCCTGCCCGATTGATAATCTTCTTCAGGATATCTCTTCAGGGTGTTTTTTTTTAACCATGAATAAAAACTTAATACCGTTCCGAAGGTTTTTGTAAAACATACTTTCTTGTTTTGCTGAAGAAGCTTTTCGGTTTTTCCGTATTTGTGCCCCGGAGCAATCTCTGTTACCTCAGTATCACAATCATAAATATTCGGTTTTATAAGGGTTTTTGTCATTTATGTTTTTTTACGGTAATAGCGGTTGTTTATCCGTTTGAATAATTAGCCGGTGCTTGTTTATCAGTTTACGTGAAATTTTCAGCAACTTTTAAAGTGAAGCGATGAGTTTTTTAAATATCAGTGTCATTTTCGGTTCTGCTGATTCAGCTACGCTTTTTACCTGGTCGTGTGTTGTTGGCGAATCAGGGTCTTCTGGTTCGGCAAGGTTGGTAATTACAGATATTCCAAAACAGGTTATGTTCATGTGGCGGGCTACTATGACTTCCGGAACGGTCGACATGCCCGTTGCATCGGCGCCTATGATCCTGAAATGCCGATATTCTGAAGGTGTTTCAAGCGTAGGCCCGCTGCTTCCGACATAAATACCTGACTTAACTTTTATATTATTTTCTTTGGCAATCTTTTTGGCTTTGGCAATAAGTGTTCTGTCATATGGTTCACTCATTTCGGGAAACCGTGGCCCCAGCCCATCAAGGTTTTTTCCACGCAACGGATTGTCAGAAAACAGGTTTATGTGGTCTGTTATTATCATCAGATCACCCGCTGTAAAAGATTTATTCAAACCGCCGGCTGCATTAGACAAAAAAAGGTGTCTTATGCCGAGCAGTTTCATTACGCGAACCGGGAAAGTTATTTGCTGTATTGAATAACCTTCATAATAATGAAGACGCCCCTGCATAGCCACGACATTTTTGCCTTCCAGCTCACCAAATATAAGCCTGCCCCTGTGACCTTCAACGGTGGAAACCGGAAAATCAGGCACCTCATTGTAATTGAAAGATCTCTTTACCGACATGCTGTTTACAAGACCGCCAAGCCCGCTGCCCAATATAATGCCGGCAACCGGCTTGTCTTCGGCATGTCTTAGTAAAAACTCCGCTGTCTTTTTAATTTTTTCAATCATTTGTCTATTGGTTTATAAGTGATAAATGTTTTTCTCTATACGAAAATAGAAAAATTAAATGATTGTGCCAGTATATGGATCTTTTTTGATGCGAAAAAAGTCAAATTTATTTCATATTTGTCACTTATTATCTAAATGTCTAATTTTGCTTAATTTTATGATCCTTTCTGAAAGGATTACAGCTTGATGTTCTTTATAATAAAGAATTGGTGATATGCATATAAAAACTAATTATTTCACTAAATTGATCATAATGGTTATGGTGGTTTTTCTTTATGGATGTGAGCATGAATACAATGCAGATATTATCATTAATAATGCTCATATATTAACTGTTGATCCCGATATGAGATGTTTTGAAAAGGGCTCTCTCGTGATCAGGGATGGTAAAATTGCAGCTGTCGGCAATAGCGAAGATATTGAAGGCTTATACAGGGCACCTGAGAATATTGATGGTACCAATAAGCTTGTGATGCCCGGCCTGATAAATACTCATACACATGCGGCAATGTCAATATTTCGAGGTTTTGCTGATGACATTCCGTTACATGTGTGGCTTAATAAATATATTTTTCCTATTGAGCAGGAATTTGTTACGGCTGAAAATGTAGCGATTGGTACTGAACTGGCTGTTGCTGAGATGTTGCGCAGCGGTACGACCACCTTTAATGACATGTATTATTATGTTGATCAAGTAGCTGAAGTTGTTGATAAAACAGGTATCAGGGCTGTATTGTCAAAAGCTTTGATAGATTTTCCCGTGCCAGGCACTCCCACACCGGAACAGGGTATGAAAGAAGCGCACAGGCTTATTGAAAAATGGGGAGCTTACCCGCGTATTAATTTTGCCGTTGCCGCTCATGCACCATATACCTGTTCGCCAAAGCTGATAAAAGATGCAAAAAGGATCGCCGATAAGTACCAGGTGGCTTTTCATATGCATGTTGCCGAAACAAAAATGGAGTTTGAAACTTTTAAAAAAGAATATGGGCATACACCTGTTTCTTTTCTTAACGACCTGGGAGTGTTGGATGAAAACATGATTGCAGCTCATTGTGTTCATATTACATCAGAAGATATAGAGCTGATTGTTAATAAAGGTGTAGGTGTGGCACATAACCCGCAATGCAATATGAAAATAGGCAGTGGTGTAGCGCCTATACCCAGGCTTATTGAAGCAGGTGCAAAGGTTGGCTTGGGAACTGACGGCCTTGCAAGCAACAATGACCTTGATATGTTTGATGAAATGCGTACGGCAGCATTTATCCACAAACTGATAAATAATGACCCCACGGTTATGGATGCGAAAACCGTAGTGAAGATGGCTACCATAGGCGGAGCAAAAGTCCTGGGCTTGGAAGAACAGATCGGCTCTCTCGAAGCAGGGAAAAAAGCCGATGTCATAATTATTGATCTTGAAAAAGCACATGCACGCCCACTATATAACATATATTCGCATATAGTTTACAGTATGAAAGGATCAGATGTGGAAACAGTTATTGTAGACGGTAAAATAGTTATGAAAAACCGCGATTTTATAAATATACAGGAAGATGTGCTGTACGGAAAAGTTGATTCACTTGCCGCAGAAATAGGTGACCGATTCAGGGAAATTGCTGTAACAAACACTAAGAATAATAATGTCGAATAATTCTCCTGTAAAACTATTTGCAACACTTCGGATTATAGCGGCCTGGCCATGTTAGAGTTTTTCAGTAATTATGAATCCCACGCAAAGACGCCATGTCGTAAAGCATAAACAGTTTTAAACACCACCGGCCCGAAACACTAAGTTGATGGTTTTTAGTGAGCTATTCTGAATATAGTTGAATTTTAAGTACGCAAAGAGAAAAAGTCATTTATGATTTTTCACCGCAGTGTCCTTGCGCCTCGTAAATATTTTTTGTGTAATGCTTTCTTCCAGTCTTTTACACATTTTTTAATTTTTTATTATAAAAACATAAAACGCTATTTATTTAATACAAAGGTGTATTGTGTAAAAATGTGTAAGAAAAAAAAACAAATGCTTTTTAGTTATCCGGATTGAGGTTGCAGGATCAATCCTGCCTAACACTTTGAGATAAAACAGATATTATCATCTGTTTTGATCTTCCTGTCCGGGGAATGATTTTTAAGATTTCTTTTATTACAGTTTGCCTTTTTGCAAATCAATAAGTTTAAAGGAAATGATGGCCTTGGCGGGTCGTAGGTTTACTCCTGCCTATAAACATCATCCTGCGGATTCTCAGTTTAGTATCAAGGTAAATTTTACGGGTTTAACCGGCGCATCATCAGCTTATCGATTATTTTGTACAGGTCGACGGGTGAATATTTTCGCCAGTTGAAATCGTCGAAATGTTTGCCAAAGGCAATATAGTAATCGATATTGCCTTCTGCAAATTCTCTGATTACAAAATCTCTGAAGTTAATAGCTACTATCCATCCGTCTTCCAGGTCGTCAAACCATTCCTGGTAGTAGCAATCATCGGATGAATGGAAATTGAGAACGTTTTCACCTATCAGTATGAACCTTGTAATGCCTTTATTTACCAGGGGCTCAATTATATTGCGTTTGAGATACATTATGTCATTGTGCAGGCAATCGTTCCATTCACCCATAAGCTCTATAATACAAAATTTTTCGTCGTAATGTGCAAACAGGATCTTAATAAAAAGGGTAGGAGAGCCTATGTCGTCCCATTCTGGATGAATAAGGTAATTATATAACGCATTAGTGAATTCATATTCACTATTGTGATGCCCGAACAGCGGAGAATTAACGTCTTCCGAGGCATTGTAAATGTTTCTCCAGGCATAATGCGGTTCAATGTAGTGCATGGGCTTATGTGTTGTTTTGTTTTTACATTAAAAATATATCGGACAAAACATCCCGGGATTAATATTCCACTTTTTTTTCGTTTTCAATCCATTCTTTAAAAGGCGCCAAATAAGTGTCGGGCGTTATTTTCATTGTTTTTATTGAGCGTTTTTCAAAGGGCATTTCCATTTCCTTACGGATAAAATGATCGTCAAAGCCGGCTGTTGCAGCGTCATTTTGGCTGGCAGCAAAGACCAGCATTTTCAGTCTTGCCCAGTATATTGCGCCAAGGCACATAGGACAGGGCTCACAACTCGAATAAATAATGCAACCATCCAATTGAAAATTATTCAGGTTTTTGCAGGCATCACGTATAGCTATAATCTCGGCATGCGCCGTTGGATCATTGCTGACGGTTACATGATTAACCCCTCTTCCAATAATTTTTCCATCCTTTACGACCAATGAGCCAAAAGGACCACCCAAACCATCCTTTACATTCTTTGTTGCCATATCTATGACTTGTTCCAAAAACTCCTTGTGCCTGTCCATAAATAACTGTTTTCAAAAAAAAAATCGTTAATATCTATAACTGACTACTGATAATTATTCTGAAAAAATAATATTATAATCACTACTGCTAAATTACATTTTTTCTGTGGAAAATAAAACATAGAATGCTTTTTTGAAGCAGTGATTTATTAATTGGGCTGACATGATTTTGAAGAGCTTTTTCATAAACAATAATAAATTAATTTTGTTATTATGATTATATATGATCAGTGCTTATAAAGTTCGTTATTGATTTTGTTTTTATGAAAGAACGTCGGATATGCCGTTGATCTTCACAAAAAAAGCATTGGGTGTGAGATATGAAATGTAATACTTATAAGAATGGTTTTAAATAAGATTGAAATAGAAGAACTCAAAGATTTCCTTGAATATAAAACCCAATCTTATTGTCAGCCTTTTTTTATTGAAACCGATCCTGTTAATATTCCGCACCGTTATTCAAAGAAGGAAGATATTGAAATATCGGGTTTTTTAACCGCAACTATATCCTGGGGGCAAAGAGTTTCAATAATAAGGAGTGGTTGCAAACTTATGCAGATTCTGGATGATCAGCCCTATGATTTTATTATGAATTGTTCGGATAATGAGCTTGAGGATATTGAAGATTTTGTTTATCGTACTTTCAACAGAACGGATTGTATTGTGTTTTTGAAAGCTATACGTAATATATATGCTAATCATGGTGGTCTTGAGAAGGTTTTTAATTATGGTTTTTTGAAAAATAAAAGCATTTATGATGCAATTGTGCAATTCAGAAATGTTTTTTTTGAAATACCGCATCCGGAGTGTACTGAAAAACATGTTTCCAATCCGTCGAAAGGCTCGGCAGCAAAACGTATTAATATGTTTCTGCGCTGGATGGTGAGGAAAGATGATATGGGTATTGATTTTGGCTTATGGAAAAACATTTCGCCAAAATATCTTTGCTGTCCGCTTGACGTTCATGTGGGAAATGTTGCAAGAAAACTCGGGCTTATTAAACGAAGGCAAAATGACTGGAAAGCTGTTGAAGAGCTGACAAGCGTTTTAAGGTTGATGAACCCGGACGACCCGGTCAGATATGATTATGGACTTTTTGGACTGGGAGTCTTTGAGAAATTTTAATTTTATACGTAATAAACTCTTTACCCCTCCGGTGCAGAAAAATATTTCAGCGTGATGCAAAAAATTCTGATATTTACGAAAAAAACAAGTTATGCGTATAGATATATTGGCTTTATTTCCTGAGATGTTTGAAGGTCCTTTTTCTCATTCAATAATAAAACGGGCTGTTGAGAATAATTTCGTTGAAATTGCCATACATGATATTCGTGACTATTCGACAGATAAACACCGTCGTGTTGATGATTATCCTTATGGTGGGGGTGCAGGCATGGTTTTGATGGTTGAGCCGATAGCACGTTGTATCGAGCATCTGAAAAGTGAGCGACCATACGATGAGATTATTTTTCTGATGCCTGATGGCGAGCCCTTCAACCAGGAAATGGCTAACCGGCTCTCAACTGCCGGTAATCTGATATTATTATGCGGGCATTACAAAGGTGTTGATGAGCGGATCAGGCAATACTTCATAACACGCGAAATATCCATTGGCGATTATGTTTTGTCGGGCGGCGAACTGCCCGCAGCAGTATTGTGCGACAGCATTGTACGATTGATACCCGGAGTGCTTGGCGATGAAACATCCGCACTTTCCGATTCATTCCAGGACGGGCTGTTATCGCCCCCTGTCTATACACGACCGGCTGACTATAAAGGATTGAAAGTGCCCGATATTTTACTGTCAGGCCATGAGAAAAAAATATACGAATGGCGCCACGAAAAAGCTATGGAACGAACCAGGATACGAAGACCCGATTTGTTAAAGTGAAACCTTCCCCACTATCAAAATGCCTGTCATCCTGAATTTTCAGACCTAACTTTAGGTCGCCGATGTGGGATGACATTTAATTAGTGTCTGTCTATAACGTCAAACCCAAATTTGTCATTAGCCGTTTGTTTCTAATGACCGCCATTAGATAAAATTATTGCCTATGCATTGTTTACAAGGACATTAGAATGACAATTAAACCCAGCTAAGTCATTAGTTCGCTGCACTCCTAATGACCAATCTGGGTTAAACTTTTTTGATTAACGAATATCGATTAACGATTTTTGATTTTAGAAGTTGAGAGAAAATCGGAT
>PWJZ01000057.1 GCA_003559855.1 Bacteroidales bacterium | reverse complement strand
TAATGTTTTAAAAATCCCCTCATGTTTTCAACATTTCTTTGCGCCTTCGCGACTCCGCGGTTAGTACCGTTTTAACAATGCTTCCCGCTAATTATCTTCTGTAAATGTTAATTTTTTGACGATTTGACCGGTATTTTTTTATTTTTTTTTAAATAATAATTAATATATTGCACTCATTAGTGTTACGCTGTAATCTTATCATTTGTTTTGAAACCCATTATTGACAAGGACTGTAGCGCACTTTGATATTTTTTGATTTCAAAAACATTTTGTTTTTATAAGCCTATAAGCAGCTGATTATCAGCACTAATTTTCTTGAAAACAAAAACAACGCAACACTTATGTATTGCACTTATAAAATATTGCATCATAAGATCATACCAAATTTCAAATCCCGGGGTCAGTGTACAACCATGTTACCCCAATATAATAAAAAACAAAAAATACTTTTCAATGACAATCAAAACCAGGTTTAATCAAAAAAAGGAGGTCAATATGACAAAAAACCCATGCAGGTTAAAAGCAGCTTTCATTAGCAGGCGTGTTTGTGCAGCCGCACTTTTAACTTTTTTCTTTTCACTTTCAACTCTCCATGCACAAGAGGTAATCGCTGCCGGGGGCAGTCACCATGAAGCCGGTGATATCTCCGTTAGCTGGACACTCGGAGAAACAGTTATTGAAACTTTCATGGCAGGTGGAAAGATCCTCACACAAGGCTTTCACCAGCCAAAACTCACCGTGGTATCAATTGACGAAATTGATTTGCCCGGTTATAATATTACGGCATTTCCCAATCCGGCAAGCAGTTATGTTACGCTGAAAATAGAAGCTGAAAACTATGAGAAGATGAGTTTCTGGCTTTACGACTTTAACGGCAGACTTATAGAGCAAAACCGTATTGACGGCAGCTATACAAACATCACGTTTGAAGGGCTAAAGCCCGCGGCTTATTTTATCAGGATCATTGAAGATGGTAAAAAGCTTACAACTGTTAAGATTATTAAGAAATGAATTGGTGATGAGTTGATGTGGTGATTAGCTGGCTGGTTGAATCAGAAAAATAATAAAAAAACAACAAGCTTATAAGACTTGACGACTTTATAATTAAATAATAATTGCATAAATCCCTAAAAAATGAAAAAACAAATTATTATCTATGCTAACATCCTGATGCTGTTTTGTGCTATACCTTCCATGTATGCGCAAAACAGTATTATTGGTTATTCGGATCTGTTTATGTTTACTACAAAATCGTACACCTTAACGACACAATTTATAATCAAGGCATAATGTTTAGGTAGTTGTGAAAAGCAGAATTTACTTTATTCATCAGTACACCTAATCTTATGTTATTATGCACAAGCAATAAAGTGCAAAGGAAGCCGGAGGGGTTTGACATATCTCCGGTCTAAGGAGGCCAATATGATAACTATTGATAATGTAAGGGATGCAGAAGCCCGGATAAAACCCTATGTGAAACGTACAGCTCTTAAAAAAACAGTACTTTGAGCAAAGAGCTGCATACCAATATTTACCTGAAGCTTGAACTTTTCCAGCTAACGGGTTCATTTAAGCCTCGCGGAGCATTCAATCAGATTCTTCAGCTAACTCCGCAAGAGCGGAAAAATGGCGTAGTCGGTGTGAGTGGCGGGAACTTTTCTCAAGGGATGGCTTTTGCAGGCCGCGAATTGAATACCCCGGTTATTGTTTGTATGCCAAACTATACTCCGGTAAATTATATTGAAGCTACTGAGAGTTATGGTGCCAAAGTGGAGTTATCCCCAAGCCTGTCGGAAGCATTCGCAAGGGCAGAACAACTAAAACAAGAGGGCTGGAATTTCATTCATCCATACGACGATCCTTTTCAAATGGCCGGTGCCGGCACTATCGGGCTTGAAATACTCGAAGATCTTCCCGGCCTGACTGATGCGATCATCAGTATTGGCGGCGGCGGATTGATTGCAGGAATTACTGTTGCCATCAAATCGGTTAAGCCAGATGTCAATATTTGGGGTGTGGAAACCGAAGGCTCTGATACTATGTGCCAGGCACTAAAGGCAGGAAAGGTCGTACACATAACGCCGAAATCTCTGGCAAAGACACTCGGAGCTTCCTGTGTAGCTCAGGATGCCCTGATCCTGATGCAAAAACATCTTAAACAGCATGTTCTGGTTTCAGACAAAGAAGCATTTGAAGCAGGAGTATACCTGCTCGAGAGAGCCAAACTGAATACAGAATTATCTTCGTCATGTACGCTTGCCGCTGCCAGGCAGTATAAGGAATGCTTTAAGGAAACCGACCACGTAGTACTGTTAATATGCGGAGGGAATAATTCTCTGCAAAACTGGGTAGAGTACAGCAACCTGTTTGTTTAGTGAGTAAATCATAACATGACGCCGGGGTTGACCGCACAGGGCAAGCTCAAATAGTTTATATTACAGAAGCCGTAAAGGACTATATGTCTCAATACGGCAACTCTGCTTATCGCCAGATTAGAGGAATAAGATGAATAACCCCAAAAATCCAACAGGCCCGGTCAAAGTCAGATATGGCACTTTCAAAATATCCGGTCCGTTTATTAATAATCCCCCTTAAAACATAACCCTCTGCGTTTTCAGGATTTTCTTCCAATACCATGTTAGCATACTCTGATGCTTGTTCCATTTCACCTGACAATAATTTATTGTACCCATTCTGAAGGTGGTTTTCACCGGTTTGACCGATACACGGATAATAAAAAATCAATATGGCTGCTGTGATCAAAAATTTTTGTTTCATGTGTTTATAATTTAAAGGGTGAAAAATTCATAAGTTAACATGCCCCATACTGCTTAAATTAACTTCTTATATTATCGTGTTAATTAATAACATTAAAAGCAAGACAAATTGTATCAGGTGTTTTATTGATTAATTGAAATTACTTGTTTTGCTGAATGAGGTTTACAAATTAGCATGCGAAAGTTCTTAGTTTGCCTCCCCTATTTTCCGAAAATCATGCATATTTTTTTGGTAACGGTTTTTTGAAAAGATTTTATGCGCTGATGTATGTATTGATCCGGAGGTGGAAACTGTTGTTGGGGTTTAACCGGAAGCTTCCGGTTCCTGCGGCCGTAAGGAGCAACTGCTGTTCCGTTATAATTACCATAGGTTAGTTGCTTTTTACTTAACTGATGTTTTTTGGCTTGACTATCACCTCCCGGTTTAGTTTTTTCTAAAATTCTTTGATTGGTTTTATAAAGTATTGTGAATTCAATTAGTGAGGCCACTATAAAGTCCAAAAATATCATTTTCCGCAGATTTCGCTGATATACGCAGATTATAAATTTCTGATAATCAATTGTATTTATCAGCGAAAATTTGCGATATCTGCGGGAAAAATACTTTTTAAAGTGGGCTCATTAGTAAATGCGACAAAAAATAGCCTTCACCTAACACAAATCGAACCTATCAAAGTGATAAGTAAAATCATACCATAAAAGGTCTCACATCTGAGACATTTTTATTACCAATTCTTACGGGTATTTTAACGAGCGATGATCTTCGCCCTTTTATAGACGAATACGAGATGTCTTACCTTTGAAAACATCCGGTTACATAATACCTGCGACTATGGACATTAAAATTATTGTGCAAACATACCATAAAGCAAAACGCAACCAGCTAATTACAAGCCGGTTGCGTTTTTTCTCTGTTGTCCGACCAGGATTCGAACCTGGACTTACAGAACCAAAATCTGCAGTGCTGCCGTTACACCATCGGACATTCCAATTACAAATTGAAGTGCAAAAATAAAAAATATTTCTTTATGCTGCAATGCTTTTTTCCCTTTTTGATGAAAATCGCTTAAAGTACTTCACAATTAACAAATTGATAAAAATCAGATGTAATAAACAGCTTTTTTATATTTTTTTAGAGAAACCATCTATCTTGTTTTTTATATTTGCAGTCATTATAATGTTTTTATAAAAATTTGCGTTAATGGAAAAACAGCTCATCCGGGAATAATTTAAAACATATAAAATGGACATTTACAAGAGATACAACAACATTATCGGCTGGATACTTTTCGGTATCGCACTTTTGGTATACATGCTGACCCTTGAGCCGACCGCCAGTTTTTGGGATTGCAGCGAGCGTATTGCAACAGCATATAAGCTGCAAATACCACATCCGCCGGGAGCTCCTTTACTGCAGATGATGTCGCGGGTTTTTTCGTTATTGTCGTTTGGCGACGTAACAATGGTGGCCTTCTGGATCAACACATTATCGGCGGTTTTAAGCGCTTTTACCGTTATGTTTTTATTTTGGATCATAACAGCATTGGGTAAAAGAATTGTTACGCGTCATTATGAGCTTGACAATACCCGCATGTGGGCTATTTATGCCGGCGGTATTGTTGGTGCACTTGCGTTGACTTTTTCCGACTCATTCTGGTTTAATGCTACCGAAGCCGAAGCATACGCCCCCTCCCTATTCTTTACCGCCCTGGCGTTCTGGGCTATTATGAAATGGGAAGCATCAGAACACGAAGCCGACAGCCATAAATGGATAGTATTTATTGCTTTTATTATTGGATTGTCAATAGGTGTGCATCTGTTAAGTTTGCTTACCATTCCGGCTATTGTATTTGTTTACTATTTTAAGAAATACCAGCCGACAAGAAAAGGCATCGTGCTAACAACCCTTACAGCTTTTCTTTTATTAGGGTTTATCCAGGGAGTGCTTATACCGGGAATACTCGCTGTTGACTGGTGGTTTGAATATTTCTTTATCAATGTTATAGGGCTGCCGTTTCATACCGGCACGTTGATCTTCTTCATAGTACTAATATCGCTTACCGTTTTGGGATTATACTATACACAGAAAAAGAACAAAGTGTTTTGGAATACGGTCATTCTTTGTTTTACTTTTATTGTAATTGGTTATTCTTCTTTCATGATGCTGGTTATAAGGAGCAATGCCAAGCCGCCTATAAATGAAAATGCACCGGTAAATGCCGTAGAGCTTAAGGCATACCTCGGACGCGAACAATACGGTGATTGGCCGAAAGTATATGGTCCGTATTATAATGCACCCATAATTGATTTGGAAGACGGAAGGCCTAAATACAGCAAAGATGAGGATGCCGGCAAATATGTTGTAACGAATCCTCGTACTGCCACGGTACGTGTTTACGATCCCGACTTTAAAACAATCTTTCCCAGGATGCATAGCAGAGAACGGCGGTTACATATTGAAGGTTATAAACGATGGGGTGCCGTACAGGGACGGCCTATACGTGTTACACATCATGATGGTACCACCGAAGTAATTAACAAACCTACTTTTATAGAAAATTTACGGTTCTTTTTCAGCTATCAGCTTGGGCACATGTATTTCAGGTATTTTATGTGGAACTTTGCCGGGAGGCAAAATGACGATCAGGGTCATGGCAGTCCCATCGATGGTAACTGGATGTCGGGTATACCTTTTCTCGATCAGGGAAGGCTTGGAGCACAGCACATATTGCCTGAAAGCATTACGTCAAGTCCCGCTCACAATAAGTTCTATATGCTACCGCTTTTACTCGGGCTTATCGGGCTGGTATATCACTGGCAGATGCACAAAAAAGACACGCTTATCATTGGCTTGCTTTTCTTTATGACCGGCATAGCAATAATACTATATCTTAATCAAACACCTTATCAGCCCAGGGAGCGTGATTACTCCCATACCGGATCCTTTTTTGCTTTTGCAGTATGGATAGGTATCGGTGCTTTGGCTTTGATAGACACATTGTCGAAAAAGATCAACGCCAAAGCTGCCATTGCTGTGGTCACGGCTGTATGTCTGCTGCTTGTGCCAGGAATAATGGCTAAAGAAGGATGGAACAATCACGACCGCTCCAACCGCACAACCACACTCGACGTGGCTATCAATTACCTCGAAGCCTGTGAACCGAATGCGGTATTATTTACTATGGGCGATAATGACACATTCCCCCTATGGTATGCACAGGAAGTGGAAGGTATCAGAACCGATGTCAAAATTATAAACCTTAGCCTGTTCAATACCGACTGGTATATTGATTATATGGCGCGCAGGAAATTCTATGACGCAGAACCTCTGTCGCTATCACTTAAACCCGAACAGTATAGGGATGGAACACGTGATTATGTCCTGATCGTTGAAAAACCCGATGTCGAAGGCTATAGGGACCTGCGCGAGATAATCAGGTTTGTCACTCACGATGATCCGCGTGCAAAGATCAGAACACTCAGAAGTATGGAAAATTTTATTCCTACAAAAAAGTTCAGGATCCCTGTTGACTCCGCAACAGTGGTAGAAAACGGTACCGTACAGCCCGAAGATGCACACCTTATAGTGGATGCCGTAAAATGGGATTTCCCTGATTCAGGTGTATCTAAAGGACAGCTTATGGTCATGGACTTTTTGTCAATGAATAAATGGGAACGTCCGGTGTATTTCACGATCACGGCAGGAAGAGAAGCATATATGGGTCTTGAAAATTACTTCCAGCTCGACGGAATGGTATATCGACTCGTACCAATACATACACCCGACCAGGGATTCATTCATGGAAGAGTTAACTCATCGGTATTGTATGATAATCTGATAAACAAGTTTGAATGGGGCAATCTCAACAAACCGGGAATATACCTTAATGAAGATATAAGAAGAATAACGCTTAATTACCGGAATATCTTTACCAACCTGGCTGATAAGCTTATTGAAGAGAATAAAATCGATTCAGCCGTAACTGTGCTTGACAAGGTGGTGAAAATGTTGCCCGAAGAAAACGCACCTTATGGCGTTTCAAAGATGTTTATCGCCGAAGCTTATTTCGCTGCAGGCGAAAAATTGAGAGAAAATGCAATGAAAAAAGGTATATATACTGATCAGGGCAAGGAAGAATTTGAAAAAGGAAAACCTATTGCAAAGCGATTGCTTGAACTAAATGACCAGAACCTTAACTATTATTTCTCCTTTAACGGAAGACGTGCCGATCTGCTCGAAAGAGAAAAAAGCCGTGCATTAGGTATTGTGCAAAGATTACATTACTTAGCCGAAAAACACCAGTTAGAAAAATTAGAAACAAAAGCAGGAAGGATATTCGAAGAATATTATGATTTGTATGTTCAGGGTTATTAACCATTTTTTAAAAATTTGAAAATCTGACTGTGCTGCCTGTTTTACCTGACAAAATGACTTTCCGTTATATTGCAACTTACACATGGTGTGTCATTTAGTGGTTTGACAATATATGCGTTTAGCATTCTACCACTATTATTAAAACCTTAATCTTACCTGAGCCGTTATCTCACTTCGCATATTTCCGTCAATCTGCTCAAGCCCTGTGCCGACAGTATTGCGGTTTGTATAAAATGTTTGTGCATAGCGCGCCCAGATATCTATATTGCGGGTAACACCGTATCTTATTAAAAGGTATGCCCTGGATCCTTTATCCGAATAAAAAGGGAAACCGAAAGCATAGAGCACGTTGTTTTCATAAACATAAACTCTTGAATCGTGTCCGCCGGTTTCAAACAGGGCATACCTGAGAGTTACGGCCCATGGCTTGTCTAAGGTGCGGTATATAATATCATGGTACAGCATATAACCTTGCTGATGATTATTGCCGTGTTTGAAATCTGAAAATTCGACACGGTTTCTGAATGTAAATGACCGGGAAACGTCATAGCCGATGTTAAACCTGACATTTTGCCTTATCGCATCATCAGGATATTTTATCATTGACTCGTCAGCTGTATTAAGCGGCTTGTTACGGTTTCTGTATCTGAGATACATTTCAACCTGCCTTGATGGTCTGAAGTTGATCTGCACAAGATAATCATATCCGTTTGATGGTGCATAAGTACGCCATTTCATCCATGGAAAGGAAAAATGGTCCGCATAAGCATAAATTGTCCATTCCCTTGAGAGTCTTGACGTTAATCCCAGGTATATGCCTTGCTCATTGATTACCCGGGTATTCTCGGTAAAAGCATTACCCATCAGCGAATGATAATCTTTTGTTATATACCTGTGCAGCAGCGCCACGGAAAACCTCGGATCTATGCTCGCCATAAAACCCTTAAGAATGGCATAGCCGCCGCTTTCACTATAGGCAGCTTCGCCGAAAATATTGAAATTGCGGAAAATATAATTATAATAAACGCTTATATTTGTATTGCTTTGCCCGCTGAAGTCAAATTGATTATAAACATAGTGTTCTCTTTTCAGCTCTGCGCCGAGTTGATAATAGTAAGCCGTTGCCCCGAATGAAAAATTTGGTCTTTTATAAGTTACATTGCCCCCATAAACAGTTTCATCTACCGACCTTTTATTTTCCAGTTCACGCGGCAAACGCGCATAACCCGCTTCCGTCAAGCCTGTTACCGCCAGTGCTTCCTGGCTTAGCGTATCATATTCAAGTACATTTGCATCACGTTTTTTATATGAAAAGAAACCTGTTATTTCAAAATCACCAAATCTGAATGTTGAACCGGCACCTCTCATAAAGTTATTTCTGTCGGCAGAGGTGTATTGTCTCAATCCCAGCGGGTTCTTTTTAATATTAATGGCATCAAAGCTTTTTCCAAACGACAGGTTTGACCAAAGGGCAAGCCCCTGTCCGAATTGCGCCTGAAAGTCGCCAATTGCCAGTGATCGCAAACGACCGAAATCACGCATGAAAAGATGCCCCGAATAAAACTCAAAACCATAAGGCTGGCTCCCCCTAAAGAACTCTTCACCGGGATGTTTCTGTGCTGTAAATCCAAGGCTGATGTTGTTATAATAAGTAAAGCGATAACGCGAATAAAGCCTGTAAGGGCTTCCAAGGTATCTGGCGTTGGGATTTTCCGCCAGCTCTTCAGGATCTATTTCTGAATAACCCTTTTGTTCTTGTAATACCTGCTGATAGCGAATAAACATCTGGCTGCGTCCTTCACGCATCAAATCATCAAAAGAAAAATGCCTGCGAGGCCGCTCTTCAGCTACCATTACATAAGGTCTTATCAGCTCAATGGTTTCAAGATCCCAACCCTCGATAGCCTGCAACTCAAATATAGTTAACAACCTGCCATATACGGCTATATGGTTAAGAAGATTACGTATCTGAAAATCATTAAGAAAAAAAAAGCTTTGTAAATCCTCTTCTCTGGCATAATTCAAATTAAGCGGATTTTGAACAAAATATTCCAGCTCTTCTATCAATTCAATAAAATCAATGTCTTCTTCCCCTGCATGATCCTCAGCCATTATTTCTATGCGCTGATAAAAATCCTCTTCGTGCATACCATTTGACGGCAACGTATCATTATGCCAGGAAAATGCGACGTTAAACATACCATTGACCAAAAACAAAGACAAAACAACGCAAACAGGAATACTATAATTAAAAGGCCTTTGCATAACATTCAATATTGATTCGTCAAGCTGTTAAAATTCGTATATGAAGCTGAATTGCGGTGAATAACCAAGTACGCTGTGATATGAAGCAGAAACATCGATCCTGAAATTGCCCAGATGAAGCCCCGCCCCAAATGCATTTTGATTGTTATCGGTTCCAATGCCTCCGCGAACATATACCGGATCTGCTATTTTATACTCTATGCCAAGTTTAAAACTATAAGGCTTGTAGATATCTTTTTCCGTTTCCAAAATGACAATTACCTGTTCGGAAAAAATATATGACATACCGAAACGAATTATTGTCGGAATTCTTTCATCGTTATAATCGCTTATTTTGGCTTTTACCGGATTAAAAACGTGTGCACCGACGTACAGGTCGGGTATTAGCTCATATATTGCACCCATTTCGAAGGTCATGCTGTGTTTGGCACCATAATCTTCGGCAATTCTGGCAGCCAGATAATTAAGCTGCAGCCCCGTGGAAAGATTATCACCAAATTGCCGTGAATAAGCCAATCCGGCTTTCGATTCATTATATAATGAAAAGCCGAAATATGTAAAACTAAACCCGAAAACACCCGCCCCTGTGGGTAATACAAACGCCCCGGCACTCATACCAAGCTCTTTGATACCAAAGCGGTTCTCGTAATAAACACCTGCTGCAATATTGTCTTCCAATGCCAGCCCCGCCTGATTGTGACTCACCGCCCAAAAATCATATAAGGTCACAGCCGCATTTGCCATACCCGCCTGCCTGCCGCCAAACGGATAATTATCGTTGGCCGGGTAAACAAAATCAATATTCAATAAAAAAATGATAATTATTATGGAATATTTTTTAATCAACATATTCTCCTTTTTTATGAAACCCTCATCCCTGTCTTTCATAAAAGATAATAAACCCAGCTAAGCGGCCTCCCAAGCAATGTGAGTAACCGGCCTAAATACCTAATGGAGCAATAAAGAATGAGGATTTCATCGTTTTAAAATTAATGTTGCTTATTTATAAGCTGTATGCTAAAGAGCTGAATATCAAGCTTTAATTGAATCTTGTTATGCTTATGAAAAATTGAAATCCATAAAAAATTATTATTTCTTAAAATCAAATATTTTAATTATTTTTACAGGTTAAAAATATAATTTTTTTTTATAATTGTTAATGAAAAATGTTCAATTATAATAAAGAATATTTAATGTCTGAACAATAAATGACATATATTGATTTTATACTTATTTGAACAATACGGCGAGCATTTGAGTTTTCCTGTATTGATATAAAAGGTGTTTCAACCAGTAATTATACTTAAAAAAGCTTATTTTGATTCTATATTTTTGTGGCTATTTCAATTAAATAAATCATTTATTTATTAACTAAATTTTTAAGAAATGAAAAAAATAGTATTGGCAACTTTTACAGTAATTTGTCTTGTTTTCAACGCAAATTCACAGACACTTGAACAAAAAGCTGAGGAAGATTTCAGGCCTTCTGCCGGTGATGTATCCTTAGAAGTAAATCTTCTGAGTCCTTTTGTAGTTGGTCAACCAATATACATTAACTATCTTAGAGGCCGCTACTTTTTGAGTGATAATATGGCTATAAGAAAGGGATTAGAATTTAATATAATCAGTTCAAAGGATAAGGGTGATGATTGGGAATATTCAGGCAGGGTTATCGACTTTGGTTTTTACCCCGGTATTGAAAAGCACTTTACCGTTGGTAAAAGGGTCAGCCCATATTTAGGTAAGGAGCTAGGGATATTCAATCGTTCAACCTACGAATATGCAGAAAATGAAGCTGACTATGAAGTGAAAAATGAAGATGGCCTGTTTTCATTTCACCTTAACCTTGTTGGTGGTGTTGATATATATATTTATAAAGGTCTGTACCTTGGTGCAGAACTTGGATATGGCTTTGAAAGAGTAAGCTTTAAAGATACGGAAATAACCACTAATGGCAGCGAAAGCACAATAGAAAACAATGAAGTAATTTTCCGGTTAGGCGATAACGTTAATACTGCTATTCGTTTGGGATGGGTGTTCTGAGATTAAAAAATCAATAAACATATATATAAGGGCTGTTAATGAATTGTGACAGCCCTTTTTTTTATATTAACGGTTAAAAACCACTTTATCATTAAATTTGTAAACTGCCAGGATCAACCGATAAACGGGTTTGTGCCGGGTATCGATCTTATCATGAAGCCATGCAAATGTATTTCGCTCTATTCAGAAAAAAATATAATAAAGCCCGAATAAAATTAAAAAACATTGAATAGTAAAGCTTTTGGAATTGTTTTTTCGGATAAAGTTTTTATATTTTTGTGTATTATTCAGGCAAATTCAATTATTAACCAAACTGCAATAAAATGAAAAAATTATGTTTCTTTTCGATTTTCATCTTGTCAGTTATAATGCTAAATGCAAATGTGCAAAAAGAAAATGATACCGGTTTTTCTGCTGGTGATATCAGTCTGGAAGTAAATTTCCATCCTTTAAATGTCACCCTTGTTACCGTTAATATATGGGATCCCTGGTGGGGCATATATGATACTGAAGAACACGTTGCCAGCAATACCATAAATATTGATTATCTCAGGGGTCGTTATTTTTTGCGTGATGACATGGCATTAAGAATGGGAATTCTGTTTAACATTGATAGCGAAGAAAAAGAAGGTGCCGGCTGGTATGACTTATCATTAAAGAACAGGGTGACCGATCTTGGCTTTTACCCCGGTATTGAAAGACATTTTAGTGTCAGTGAAAGGATCAGTCCTTATTTCGGGGGTGAGCTGGGGTTTTTTACCCGGACAACACGTTCTTTGGAAGATTCGGATGTTAAAAAAAAGATAAAAAATGAAGATGGTTACATAACTATTTATTTAAACATATTAGGTGGCCTTGATATTTATCTTTACAAAGGATTGTACCTGGGGCTGGAACTTGGTTATGGTCTCGAACGAAAGAGCTTTAAAGATACCGAAATAACCATAGGAGGTTCAACAAACATCGAAGAAAACAATGACGTTATTCTTCGGTTGGGAGATACCGTTAATACAGCTATCCGTTTGGGCTTTACTTTCTGACGGCTATTTAACGGTAATTTTTATAAAGCAGGTATGCAGGAGTACTAAAATCGGTTTGAGGGAATATCGCCGCATACAATATATATAATATCCCTTAAAATATTCATTCATTATTAAAAATAAATATTATGAAATTAAAAGCGATTGTATCATTCGTGCTCGCATTTCTTTTAACAAACGGTGTAATATCTCAAACCCCGGCACGCAATATTTTTGCGGGAGGGTTTTTAAATTACTCGGCAGTATCGTCTGAAAGAGAGGCAAAATCCTCAACAATTGAAGATAGATCGATCACAAAATTATCCGTTATGCCTGCAGCAGGTATATTCTTAAATGATAATCTTGCCGTTGGTTCTTCTCTGGGTTATACATATGAATCACAAAAAAGGACCATTGGCTCCTGGCGGCCATTGAAACAATACAGGGAAGAAAATATTATTTCAATAAATCCTTTTGTCAGGTATTATTTCGGAGACAGATCAGCATGGTTCTTTGCCGAAGCAAGTGCAGGGCTGGGCTTCGGCGATCTCATCATAGAAGTAGAGGATGAAAGGGTATATGATTTTGTAACCTTTAAGTTGGATCTTTTTATTTCGCCCGGCTTTTACTATTATGTGAAGGAAAACCTCTGTATTGAAGCCAAATTGGGGTTTATAGGCTATACAAGGTATAACGAAGTTGATGATGAAAACGAATTCGAATACTTTGAAACAGATTTTGGAATAAACCTGACGCCCGGCAAATTGTATTTTGGTATTTATTACCATTTCTGATATTTTGAAATGAAAGACGGTAAACCGTTTAACATAAATGATAATGCTAATGGTTAAGTTTTCATTATTGGCCTGCGTTTTACAGTAAGTCGAAAACCCGCAAAGTATAATAATTATCAGAATAGCTATAATATTAAACCTGAAATACAATTCAGCAGTTTGTTTATACGTTTGTTAACAAGTTAACAGTTATTTATTTAAAATCCGATTACAAATATTATCTTTGCACCCTTAAATAACGTAACAATAAAACACAAACTTGTTTTTTCTATGCCGGGAAGCAATCCGCGATTATTATTAATTTTTATATTGTTGATTTTCACTGTCTATTCCTGCAAATTCCAGCGCATTCTCAAGAGTGATGATCATGAGTTGATGTATCAAAAAGCCATTGAATATTATGAGGAAGGTGATTATAACAGGGCCATACGCTTGTTTTCCGAGGTCATTAGAATATACAGGGGTACGGCAAGAGCAGAAGATATCAATTATTATTATGCCATGGCACATTACAAGCAAGGCGATTATATATTAGCCAGTCATTATTTCAAATCATTTGTATCGATATTTCCGCGGAGCAAACACGCCGAAGAGTTTACATTTCTCAGTGCATATTGCAAATACCTGCAATCGCCCCGTTACAGCCTTGACCAAACAGTCACAAGAGAAGCTGTACAGGAGTTTCAAAAGTTCATAAACAGATATCCGCACAGCGAACACGTAGAAAAAGCCAATGAACTGATAGATGAACTCCGGTTAAAGCTGGAGAAAAAAAGATTCGAAATAGCAAGATTATATTATGATATCAATGATTTCAGGGCAGCAATACGTACTTTTGAAAATCTTATTTATGATTTTCCCGGAACCGTTTATGAAGAAAAAGCTCTTTTTTATATAGTTAAATCATATCATGATTTTGCCCGTATGAGTATCCCCGAAAGACAACCGGAAAGATACGAAAAAACAATTGAAGCACATAATCGCCTTGTCAGACATTATCCGGAATCAGAATTTCTGGACGAAGCCGACAGGTTGCTTAATAATTCAAAAAAACAACTGGAAAACATTCATAAGCCCGCTGAAGTAGTATTAACAGAACCAGATTAACATTAAGTTTGCCATGTAAAAATAATTACTGATATTTCAGTAACATTCAAAATAATAACAATACTTTATAAAAGACCAGTAAATAATTAAAACAGAAATAGATGAATTATAAAAAAGCAAAAGCAGATATAACAACTGTAACAAGAGACATAAAGCAACTTGAAAAAAATACAGGTAATCTTTACCAGTCGGTAGTTATTATGTCTAAAAGAGCTAATCAGATAAATCTTGAAATAAAGGAGGATTTGAACAGTAAAATCAGCGAATTTACCAGTTCGACAGATAATCTGGAAGAGGTTTTTGAAAACCGTGAACAAATTGAGATTGCAAAATATTATGAACAATTGCCCAAGCCTACTTTAATATCGATATACGAGTTCATGAATGACCAGATATATTTCAGGATTCCCGAAAAACAAGATAATTAAGCCGTTTTAGGCAAACATAGATACAAGTTTTGAAAGGTAAAAAGGTCATACTGGGAATAAGCGGCGGTATAGCTGCATACAAATCGGCAATATTGATAAGATTGCTTCGCAAAGCCGATGCAGAGGTCAGGGTGATTGCCACACGCAATGCTTTTGAATTCATAACACGGGTTACTCTCGAAACATTATCGCAACAGAAAGTTTATTGTGAAGTTTTCGGCAATAATAATGATTACACATCTGAGCATATTTCATTAACCGAGTGGGGTGATATCTTCGTCGTTGCACCCGCCACTGCAAATATAATAGGTAAATACGCATGTGGAATTGCCGACAATGCCCTCTCAACCTCGCTTATGGCTTTCGACAAACAAGTGATGATAGCCCCGGCTATGAATGACAAAATGTATCATAATTCTGCCCTCCGGCAAAATCTCCAAAAACTCGCAAACCGGGGTGTGAAAGTCATTGAGCCTTCTGAGGGCTTTTTGGCTTGCGGCTATGAAGGGCAAGGACGTATGGAAGAACCCGAAAACATTTTCAGGCATATTGAAGAGTTTTTCAAAATATCAGATTGTTTTAAAGATAAAAAAGTTTTGGTTACTGCCGGGCCAACTTACGAAAAAATTGATCCTGTCAGATATATAGGTAATCATTCCTCGGGTTTGATGGGCTTTGAAATAGCCAACGAATTTGCAAGCAGAAATGGTGACGTTACCCTGATAACCGGCCCGGTGTCCATTACTTCAACGCATCCGGGCATTAAACGTATTGATGTTGTATCAGCAAAGCAAATGTATGAACGCTGTATCAAGGTGTTTCCCGGTGTTGATATTGCCGTTATGGCTGCCGCTGTAGCCGATTTTACACCCGAAAAAGCCGCAGGAACAAAGATCAAAAAAGAAAAAGAACAGAAAATGATGCTGAAGCTCAAACCTACAAAAGATATTCTTACCAAAATGGGTAAAATGAAAAAAAAAGGTCAGTTTCTTGCCGGATTTGCACTTGAAACAGACAATGAACTCGAAAATGCAAAGAAAAAACTCCAACAAAAAAATCTTAATATGATCGTTATTAATTGCCTCAAAGATGAAGGAGCAGGATTCGGAACCGATACAAATAAAATAACTATTTTAGACAATAATCAGAAAGTATTGCGTTATGATTTAAAAAGCAAAAAAGCTGCAGCTGCCGATATCGTAAATTATATTATTAAATCTATCAAATAAATTAGGATATTTATGTTATCACGGTTTTGTTTTTATACAATGTTCATATCATTTCTACTGCAAACAGGCATACTTTACAGTCAGGAAATGGATTGCCGCGTACAAATTTCAACACCGGGCATGTCCGATCAGGACAGACGAATAATGCAGACATTACGCTCCGATCTTTACGACTTTATAAATCAACGCAACTGGACAAACTATCAGTTTAACCCAAACGAAAGAATAGAATCAACCATTTTAATAACCATAGAAGAGAAGGAAGGCCATGATCTTTACAAGGGGACAATCCAGGTACAATTACGCAGGCCGGTATATAACAGCTCATATAGCAGTCCTGTTTTAAACATTAACGACCGTAACCTTCATTTCCGTTACAGGGAAAACGAACCGCTCGAATATTCCGACAATACTTTTAACTGCAATCTTACTTCCGTGATAGCTTATTATGTATACATCATTATCGGTTTTGATTTTGATACTTTCACACCACTAGGCGGATCTCCCTATTTTGAAAAAGCACAAAATATTGTCAATTTGGCACAAAGTTCAACAGAACCCGGCTGGAAATCTTATGAAAGTCAGCAAAACCGTTATTGGCTGATAGAGAATATTTTCAACTCAAACTACCGGCAGATTCGCGAAGCTTTATATACATACCATCGACTCGGGTTTGACAAAATGATAGACAATATTGACATGGCAAGGGAAAATGTCACTGAAGCGCTGGAGCTATTGAGAAGAGCCCATCGCCAACGACCGGGAAGCTACCTGATGCAGATAGTAATGACAGCAAAAAATGATGAGCTTGTTGAACTCTATTCCGAAGCACCCTCAAGAGAGCAAAATGATGCAATATCCATACTTACCGAAATAGACCCGGCAAATGCAAGTAAATACAGAAAAATAAACCAACAAGATTAATTGCAACTACCGGTGTAAAGAAGCATGCCTCAAATATTTATCTGCTATTTCTGATCTTATAAAAAAATCAATTAACTTGCTGAACAATTCCCTGCTCATTCCAACCTTTTTATGACTTGTCAGGGCAATATCGGTATTGGTGGTATCCCAGTCAGGATCATCATAAATACAATAATCATCAAATACTGCTGTGATACGCTTTGCCAGCAACTCTATCTTATTCGGACGGACCAATTTATCTCCTACATAATTAATGCCCTTTACCCTGAAACCGCTGTTGATTGCATAACTGATATCCCTTCCAATAATATGGTTGCTGGTCAGATGATAGGTTTTACCTGTACAATTGCTTTTTCTGATGTCATTTAGCATCCCAACAACATCATCAATGCATACAAAATTCCTTTTAGTCTCATAATATCCTTTCATCCTGATGTTGACATCAGGATAACTTTCATTTTTCCACGATTTGATAAAATTTCCCCCTGTTTTAAAGTAAGCAAGCAAAGCTTTGTATATGCCAAGCACATATCCGTAACTAATCCTTGTTTTACCCTGACAACAATATGTTTTTGAATTGCCAACAATAATGGAAGGTCTGAATATCATCCAGGGTAAACCTGATTTTCTAATGATCAGCTCTGCTTTATATTTTGATTCTTCATAACTGTTTTTGAATTGAACAGGATAGGGCATCTTGTCTTCATATATTATTCCGTTGTGATTGCCGGCAATATAAGCAGTACTGATAAAATACAAATGCCTGAGGTCCGGGTTCGATTCAGCCAATTGCAACATGTTTTCAGCTCCGCCAATATTTATAGACATTACGGAGTCTCTTTCACTGATTTCAAAACTTGTGGCTGCAGCAAAATGCCAATACTCGTTGCAATTCAGTACCTTCTTAAGATCATTTTCGTTCAGTCCTAAAAAGGGAAGTGTCATGTCACCATCAAGAAAGTTAATTCTTTCATAAGCCGTCCGCTTTACGCGCTCAATAACAGATTTTTTTGATGCCTCAGAACGTATTAAAAGATAAAACTTATCATTACTCCCCTTAAGCATCGATTCAAACATGTTTCTGCCCAAAAATCCATTTGAACCGGTTATGAATAATCTTTTCGCCATTTCTTCAAAACTTATATATTGCCCGGTTAAAACATCAAAAATATAACTTGAACATTAATATAACAAGCTCCTTTTAACTTAATATTAATCATTTAGCAATGGTTTTATGCCGGAAACATTGAGGGGAAATTATATAAGTACCTGACCGGGTAATATACTTTTGTTGATAAAAGTATTTATTTTCTGTTAAGACACTGATCTGTTCGGTATATTTTTACAGGCTTTATTTATCGTTTTGCCCTGTCCCAGTCGTATACCGTACGGGATATTTTCCTGTGCAGCCCCCTGCTTGGGAAAGGTGCCATATGACGCACAATATTACCTTCAGGATCTATTAAAACAAACAAAGGAAATCCGCGAACCTCATATTGGTCAAGTAAACGGAAATCATTGTTGAAATGACAAAAATCCCAGGGCAACTGATTCTCTTTCATAAATAGTTTATAATCTTCAATATGTCTGTCAACCGATATGCTTAAAAATGCAACCCGGTCCTCATATTCTTCGTTCAGTTCTTTCATCAAGCTAAATTCAGCCAGGCAGGCAATACACCAGGTAGTCCAAAAATTAAGCAACACAAATTTTCCCCGGTAATCATCAAGACTGATTGTTTCTCCGTTACGTTTTTCAATTTCTAACAAAGGTGCAGGGTATCCTTTTTTCAGGTGTGTAAAGCCTTTAAGGATATTGCCGGCAATTGTGCGGTGTTCAGGAAACTTACTGTAATTATACACATGTTCGACAATGGAAAACACATTTCTTTGGCTGAAGTCGGGATGATGATACATGTTTTTCAATCCTTTCAGCATCACCAATTCCCTTAACACCTCATTAAGCAAAATAGTATCCTTACCAAGTGAGTCCATCAGGGCATGATAGCTGCTTTGCTTATTAACCGTAACCAGCAGGTCATTAATTCTGATATCCCTGCTTCCGGCAAATAAATACTTATCAAAGACAGTGTTGAAAAAATCCATATACTGAGGATTTTCGTATAGAACAGGTCTGTCTATAATATAGTCATCAAGAAGCCGGCGCGTATCCCTTATATTAGCTATTCGATAATATAAAGCAAACTTATACTCATAATAATCCCTGAAAAAAGAATTGTCATCTATTTCGGGCTGAAATAATGAATCGGTAAATTTTCTTAAATCTTCAAACTGTTTATTAAGCCGTGGTATGACCACATCCGAAAAATGTTCAAGCAGAAAATCATCGAAGGTATCATTAAAAGCCGTTATTGTTTTATTGAGCTTGAAGGATGGTTTTTCTTCATGCAATTCAAACCCGAAATACCATGGGTCGAGATATGGATTACGCCTGTCGTCAAGGGTATCAAAATCAACCGGATCGAACTCAATTCCGTAGCTATTTCCGGGTTCAACATAATGCCCCATACGTGCATGATCTATACGGTAAAATATATAAACGGGCTCATAGATATTAAACCTGAAACCAAACGAACCTTCGTTGTCAACGATCGTATCATCAATCTCTTTATGAGTGTACGTTATCTGATCGGCAAATTTCATCAGCCTTATATTCCTGCCCTCTGCTCCCGGGAAAAAACCATCAATAATAACAGTAAAATCACCTGCCGACAAAGCAGCAGTAATAAATAATAAAACAAACAGTAATCCTAACTTCACTTTATTTTATGTTTTGATTATTATCAGGATATGTTTCAAGGAATTTAACGGGTTGGTAAAAAAAATATTTTACTCAATTATTACTGCTTCAGGCACAAAAGGAGCAGGATCGCCTCCGTGCCTTATTATATCACGAACTATTGACGAGTTTAACGAGGTGTATTGCGGTGTCGTTAAAAGAAAAATAGTATCAATGTCAGGATATATCTGCTTATTGATCTGCCCTATACTTCTTTCAAATTCAAAGTCTGCCGAAGTCCTTAATCCCCGCAAAATGTATTTGGCTCCAATCTTTTTGCAAAAATCAACAGTTAGCCCGCTGTATGTCATTACCTCAACCGCCGGATCATTTTCAAAAACCTTTTTGAGCCACATAATCCTTTTCTCAACGGGAAAAAAGGTTTCTTTCTGAGGATTGTCGCCAAGGGCAACAATAATTTTGTCAAACAGAGGTACAGCTCTTAATATTACCGACTCATGTCCGCGTGTAATAGGGTCAAATGATCCGGGAAATATTGCTATATTTTCCATTATTGAAAATTGTTTTGATACAGTTATAAATATGTTTCAAAATACATATCACAAAGTTATAGTAATTAATCAATTAAATGAATATTAACCGATCAGTGTTTTGCAAACATACTAAAATGAACTCTGCCGTATCTTCTTTTTTCAAAAAAACCATAAAGATCATCAAGGTTAACATCTGCACTATGTTCAATAACAAGCCATCCGTCATCATCCAGCAAATCCTTCTCAAACACAAGCTTGTGTATATTTTCAATGTCTTTGTGTTCATAGGGCGGGTCGGCGAAGATCACATCAAATTTTATTTTACAGAAAGAAAGAAAATGATGTGCATCATCACGGATAACTTTTAAAGAATCAAAAAGTAATTTCTCAGCCTGTTGTTTAATAAATCTGACACACCTGGGGTCTGTTTCAACGGAATAAATTTGTATTGCACTTCTTGATGCAAATTCGAAGGATATACTGCCTGTTCCGGCAAACAGATCTAACACCGTTATTGCTTCAAAATCAAAATTATTATTAATGACATTAAAAAGGGATTCTTTGGCAAGGTCGGTTGTAGGTCTTACCGTCAGGTTTGCCGGTGTTTTGATTCTATGTCGTTTATATTTTCCTCCGATTATCCGCACGCATTAACATTTAACAGATTATAGAAATAATGGTGTGGTATTTCATCAAAAACATCATCATATTTAAAAAGGTCGCTACGCCTGCCGAAATCAACACTTTTAAAATATGGTTTCAGGTTCTTGTAAAGACTGGAATCCATGCTTGCCTGGCCAATCATCAGCAAATTAATATTCTCAGCTGTTTCATTACATTGCTCTATCACATAAAAAAGGTAATACAAAATATCATCCCATGTTTGATATTCAAATGAGTTGAAATAGACCAAATTTCCTTCTTTCAGGATAAGTATTTCAAAATACTGATTTTGAACATGTATAAACATGTCAGCCTCGCAACCTCCATAGCGGATATCATATAAAACGCTTTCGATCAGTGCCGAAGAAAAATGACGCAACCTGTACTTTTCAAACAGATTATCAAGGGTATGTTTTAGCGATGCGGGCAACGGATATACCGCATAGGCATCAAGAATATGAAGCTTATCCGAGCATGTTATGCTGCCGTTTTCAACAAGGTGATTGAAACCCAGATAATTATCTTTTTCTTTTTCCTGGTAAAAGTCTGACGGAATGAAAACACTTTGAGGCGAAACATACATTGCCGTAACCCTTTCAAAATCAGAAACGAGAAATTCATTGCCTGACACGATTTCTTCAATAATGTGCAAGAAAGCATCCATGCCAACAGGGCTGTGAAATTCATAAGATTCCATAAGACGATACTGATATCGATCAATATCGAGTATGCAATAGGAGAAAGTTTTGGATGAGATTTCGAGCGACAAAAAATGCTTATTTCTGAATCCTGATTGAAAGGATCCATCCTTTAGAGAATATGCTTTTTTTACATGAATATCATGCATTTTGTTTATTATTCCCAATTACCATCAAGAGATGCTTCAATCATTGAGCCCACTTTCAAGCCTTCTTCACGGGTATAATAAATCTTATATAAATCTTCAAGCCCTCTCATATAATGAGGGATCTCACAGGAAGCCTCAAAAACTGACAGTTCAACAAGCCCTCTTTCAATTTTTCCTGCGTTCAGAGTGAACCTTTCCCCGTCACTAAAAGGTACATAAGGTAAAGAATCAACCGGGTAAGGCTTTTTGGCAAACAAAGTGTCTTTGGCAGAAACCCATATTGTATCGCGCGTAACTATCCCACGACGTACCGCCTCAAGTTCAGTTAATTCATCCGGCACTGTACCTTCCGCCCTTATTATCGCTAAGGAATCATGTTTTATGAAATCAACCAACGAATCAAGATCACCGACAAACTTGCCATAACGCGAACGATAAGCAACCTGAGCCTCCCGTATGTCTCTCAGCCTTTCAATTACCTTCGACTCCCTGTAACGTACCTCCTGACGGAAACGTACCGGCTCCATTATTGAATCATAAATCAAATAAACTAAAATCAAAACTACAATGGGCAATAAAATTTGAAGCGCTGTTTTCATATCCTTCTTTATATTTAAAATTAATAGATGCTTTTAATAAAACATTATTATGCCTGTAAATAAAACAAATCTCAATTGCTGCTAAATAAAAGATACAAGAATGAAATTTGCTGTTAAAAGGCAAAAAACTTAATAAATTAATATTTGTAAAAATAATATTTTTCGAAAACTTTGTGCAAATATTCAATTTTTTTTTCAAATCCGCTAATAAAAAAACATTTTTAATCAATCTTTATTATGATTTTTAAAACCTTTATATCCTCGAATTGGTATAAAGGTGTCAAATAAATCCGAAAGCTTATTGAAATATCCTTTACCTGATCTGCATAAGAGACAACTGTTTTTTACGCTAAAACATCAAGATATTCGGTATTTTACCAATTCATTCTTTTGGCAACCTATTCAGTTTAAAATAAATATGATATTATGAAAAAGGTCCTAACCTGAATTTCACAGGTTAATGGATATTATCAGTATTTTTTATTGAGAATATCATTTAATCTTGAAGTTTACAGGCAACAGGGTCTAACTGCCTTTAAATCCGGTGATTTTACTGATATTTTTTTATTGTCAAAAAACCGTTTTTAATAAATAGTGGTGATTTTAATAATCAATTATTCAGGATTCTTAAATTTGCATGTAATTTTAGGAATCTAATGTACGTGGGATCAAAAATAAATTATATAAGCCATGTATTCAAAACATATTCTTGAGGAAATGATAGTAAGAGTCCTGGCAAGGCTTGGTGTGCCGGAAACGGACGGGCAAATTACAGCTGATGTGTTGTTATCTGCTGAGTTGCGAAACATACCTTCTCACGGTTTGATTCGTTTTCCGGATTATGTACGGTTGATAGAAACCGGAAGGATCAATCCTGTTCCTTCGATCGGGATTTTACGCGAGACTATCTCTACAGCTGTTGTTGATGGTGACAGCGGGCTTGGTATGGTAGTAGCCGTTAAATCTATGCAAACAGCCATTGAAAAAGCAAAACATGCGGGTACCGGATGGGTTGCCGTTAAAAATTCAAATCATTACGGCATAGCCGGATATTATTCAATGATGGCATTGAAACACGATATGGCTGGAATTAGCATGACCAATGCAAATCCGTTGGTAGCGCCGACTTTTTCACAAGACAGGCTGCTTGGTACCAATCCGGTTTCTATTGCCATTCCCGCCGGCAAACAGCCGCCTTTTGTTGCAGATATGGCTACCGCATCTATGGCCAGGGGCAAGTTGCATATCAAACAGATAAACAATGAAAGGGTTAAATACGGCTATGTTCAGGATGCCGAAGGCAATCCCAGCGATGACCCGGGAGTACTGGTAAAAGGCGGCGCAATACTGCCCCTTGGCAGTTCATACGAATATGGAAGCCATAAAGGATATTGTATGGCTGCTACCGTCGATATTTTTTCAGCACTGTTCTCCGGTGCAGGGTTTGGTCCATTTGTGCCACCTTCGGTAGCATATCTTGAACCACCACTTGAAGAGCAAGGAAAAGGGACGGGACATTTCTTCGGAGCACTGAGAATTGACGCATTTCAATCAAAAACAGAATTCAGGCAAAAAATGGATAAATGGATAGAAACATTTAGAAATTCCAAGCCAACCAAGGAAAACGACATGGTGTTAATACCAGGAGATCCTGAACGTGAAGCAGAAACAGCAAATAAAAACAAACCCATAAGCATTGATGACAGATTAGCAGAACAAATAAGAGGTATTTGTAAAAAATATAGTGTTTCTTTTCAATGAACGGCTTTAGAAATCAAAATACTCTCTTCGCTGCTCATATTTCAAATCGCTCAAAACGGGTGACTTTACCCTTATCGTCAGGTTATAGCTTTTTCTGAAGCCGAAAGGTATCCAGTTAATGGTCATCTCCCAGCAATGCAGGTCGCGATAAATATTTACCGAAGTATATGTAATTTCCTGATACTCGAAGTCATATCCGCTGGTAACCCCGATTCGCCATTTAGGTGACAGTCTTACATCACCACTCATCGATAATGTTTGGGTATAATTCCTGTCTGCTTCATATGTTATCTGATCAATCCGGCTTCTATAGTTGAAATTATATGAAAACCTGAGGTTCCATGGCACAGAGTAATCGATATGCCTGTCGTGTATTGGCTCCATTGCTCTTGGTTGCACAGGGTCGTCGGGGTCGCCACTTCTCTCATCTCCCTGCAAACCATTACCGCGGCTATCCGGGCTTTCTCCGCGCATAGGGCCTCCCCCGCTTTGACCGTTCTGCCCCCTCCTTTCACCACCACTCAAAGTGTAATTAAAACTCAAATTCCATGAGGTGGTGGTCAGTTGCAAAAATTTTCCCTTTTCTTCCCATACAAATCTGTTTATCCGGTTATTGTTTTCATCAACAATATAAGGTGTCCAACGGCTGCTGTAGGAAATATCAAAATTGTCGAACAGGCGTGTCCTGCCGCTTACCACTATGTCGGAAAAATTCAGTGAATCCCTTGCCAAATCATAAGATGCCGATATGGCCAGGTTGTCGATAAGTGTGATTTTTCTGTCCTTAACTTCATCATCCCTTCTTGAGCGTACTTTTATCTCAAGATTATTTGCAAGTGAGAAGTTAATTGCGCCCGACCTGCCTTCAGGGGGTGCTCCGTAGATTCCTCCTTCAAATATAGAATAATTAACAGGATCCTCATAACCGGGGTGCTCATATTGTTTAAAACTTCCCCAAAACGGATCTGCAAAGTCAGGTCTGTAGCTGAAACCGACACTTGGTCTCATAACATGCCTTATGGCAGATAAAGGTCCTCTTTTGAATCCACGCATACCGTATATGTTGGTGCCCAGACTCGTTCCCAGATTAAAATCACGCGCGGCTTTAAACCCCGGGATTGTATCCGCAACCACACCTCCGTAAATAGTATCACCCTCTGCCGTTACTTCAAAATATTCATCGTCCCAATGACGCTCTATCGATTGCGAATACCATCTTTCAGTATAATTCAACGATGATGAGACATTGAAATGATTTAACAGATTAAATGAATGAGAAACAGGTATTGTATGGCGAATTCCGTTACTCATAGTTCTCCATGTTTCGCTTTCCAAAAATAAAGAATCGGTAGTGCTTATTTCATTGCGTGCATTCATGTTGTAACTCATGCTGATATTTTCATACCAGCGTGTGTCTCTGCCCATTGCATCGCGCCTGAAAGGATAAAACCTGCTAACACTGAAAGCCAGTTCGGGAAGATTCATATCTATTCTTTGTGTTATGGTGTTTTGACTATGACGCAGATTGGCTGAAAAGTTATAGCGTCCTTCCCTCCATGTTGCGGAGTATGAGATGTTTGACTGAAAGGTGTTTGAAAGATAATCTTCCGTTGTTGCAGGGTCATATTTGTTGTATTGGCTGGAGCCGGCATTGACATTGGCACGAAACACACTGTTGGGGCGGGCTCTCGGATCCTGGTTGTGATTCCATACAACCCTGAAGTCATTTCTGCGGCTGTACCCCGGCAATCCTTCCTCACCATCTACATTTACTGCATAATTAATGTTGAAATTACCACTGAAACGATACCTCATGTTATAGCGTGACTCTGCCTTTAACCCCCAGCTACCGCGGGAATATATATCCCCTTTTAACGACAGATCAACATAATCGCTTATTCCCCAGTAAAAGCCACCGTCCCTCAAGTTAAAACCACGGTTTGAAGATTCACCATATGAAGGTATTATAATGCCCGATGCCTGACCGGTGGTATTAGGAAAAAATCCGAAAGGAATAACAAGCGGCGTAGGAATATTTTCAATGTAAAAAATAGCCGGTCCTGAAACAATTTTGTCATCCATAACCTTGGCCCTTCTGAAGCCAATATGAAAATGAGGGTTCGGATCATCACACGTTGTGTATTTTCCGCTTCCGACATGTACAGTTTCATCATCCATAATCTTTACTACACCGCCGTGCAAAAAACCGTCAGCCTCTTCGGTCAAAACATTTACCGACCGGCCCTTTTCAGTTTCAAAATTATACCTTATTTCTTCTGCCATATAACTTTGTCCCTTTTCAGTAAATACCGGTAAACCACGTATTATGCCCGCAGTATCAGGCAAACCAGTGGAATTGATTTCATTCTTATTGAAATCTATCTCAATAAAATCAGCCGCAAGATGTATATCTTCATATTCAATTGCAGCTTTTCCAAATAAGAATACTTTCTGATTAACAATTTCAAAACGGATGGAATCGCGGGCTACATATTCTACTTTTGAATCCAGTATAACACCTGTACCCCTTTTTTTCTTTTCTTCGTCAGCTTCGGGTTTCTCCTCCACCGGTATGGTATCATTATCATTGATGCTTTCGGGGGCTTTCGGGTGCAATATTTCCCTGTCAAGTGTATCATTATTAGATTGTTTTCCGTATAAAGAAATAGCACCGGCATAACAGCTGACCTGCAATTCTGATGGTAAGGCAAGCCGGCCGAAAGCAAAATGGAAAATAAGTAACAGAAAAAACTTTATAATAATCTGTGAACGCAATTTATTAAAATATTATTTTTGCATATACAATATAAAACCCTGATAACACGTATTAAACAAAAGATACAAAACTAATCAAAAATAAATTTATTATAAGTGAAACGTATACTGCTTTTTTTTGGTATATTTTCTTTTATGCTCTTATTTACCTTTAACAATACTATAGATGCCAAAGGTAAAATAAGGACAGTTGTAATTGACCCCGGTCATGGTGGTCGTGACCCCGGTGCCTTGGGCAGAAACTCAATGGAAAAGGATATTGTTCTTGCCATAGGTCTCAAACTGGGGCAATATATCGAAGAAAACCTGCCCGACGTGAGAGTTATTTATACCCGCAAAACGGATGAGTTTGTCAAACTTTACCGCAGGGCACAAATAGCCAACGAAAACAATGCCGACCTGTTCATTTCATTGCACTGCAATTCGAGCCGGGTAAAATCTACATACGGTACCGAAACCTATGTGATGGGATTACACCGGAGCCAGGCAAACCTGGAAGTTGCAAAAAGGGAAAACGCCGCAATACTTTACGAAGACGATTACGAAGAAACTTATGACGGATTTGACCCTTATTCACCTGAAGCAAACATAATATTTACACTATATCAGAACGCTTATCTCGAAAACAGCCTCGATATGGCTTCATTTGTACAGCAACAATTCCTTGAAAGAGCAAACAGGATCGACAGGGGAGTAAAACAAGCCGGGTTCCTTGTGCTGTATCAGATTACTATGCCGGGAGTACTTATAGAAACAGGATTCCTGAGCAACCCCGAAGAAGAAAGATTCCTTATGTCTGAAACAGGACGAGCTTATATTGCATCAGCCATTTTCAGAGCTTTTCGCGAATACAAGGAAGAACAGGAAAGACTTTATGCAGCCAGAAAAAATAACCACATAAAACCAGCCGAAATTCAGCAACACCAGGAAGTCAAAAAAGAAATATATGAAAAGGAAAAAATACCCGGCTCTGTTGATGATCATAAAATTGTGGCAAACGTTACCAAAGAAATAAACACTCACAACATTAACGACGAAGATGTTGAATGTTCAAAAAGAGAAATATCAGAAATTATTAATGATGATAATAAAGCCAACATTTCTTTCAGGGTTCAAATAGCCACTGCCAGCGTTAAGAAACCCCTGGATTCACCCGAATTCTCAATACTTAAGGAAGTTGATTATTACTTTCACGAAGGATTATATAAATATACCGTCGGTAATGCGAACACGCTTGAAGCAGCCGCAAAAATACAGGAAGAAGTACAAAAGGCAGGGTTTAAAGATGCCTTTGTAGTTGCATTTTTCAATGAAGAAAGAATATCTCCTTCCGAAGCTATCAGATTACTAAGACAAATGAATAACGAAAACAACTAAATCAATTCCTGAATATTAAGTCTGTTTGTGATATGGCCTTTACTTGTCATAATTTTAACCGAAACCATTCTAATTGAATTCAGTAATGAAACCCGCAACTGCTAAAACTTACAAAACGAGATGAAAAAAGCATGAGGGTCTCATCGGTCAAAGAGGCAAAATAACAGTTTTGACAAATACATATCATCAGAAATCAGAAGTTTAAATACATTTTACACAAATGAAAAAAATAAGCAGAGAAGTCAAAATAGGAATAGTGATAGCCGGAGCATTATTCTTATTCATATGGGGTATCAATTACCTAAAGGGAACCGACATTTTTTCAAAACAGATCACTTTTTATGTTGTATACGAAGAAACCAGCGGTCTTATGGAGACTAATCCTGTTTCCATTAGTGGTGTAAAGGTCGGACATATTGACAGGATTTTTCTGCACCCCGACGGCAGCGGAAATGTTGTGGTAAGATGTATCGCCGAAAAAAAGATCGGGATTCCCGACAATTCAATAGCACGCCTATATACCACCGGATTGGTGGGCACACGTGAAATAGACCTGGTTTTGGGAGACTCGCCGGATCATATACAAAAAGGTGACACCTTGCCATCAAGTATTCAACCTCAAATACAAGATGAATTGATCGGTAATATAATCCCGGTAAGAGAAAAACTTGAAGATGTATTGTCGAAAGCTGACTCAGTGCTTTTGGAATTAAACCATCTCTTCACTGCAGATACCCGTAAAAAATTCATCCAAAGCTTTGAAGACCTGCAAAAGTCATTGGCTTCAATACAGCAGATAACAGAGGTTGCCGACACAACTTTCCTGAACAGCGCAGCAAAGCTGGCTTCTATAATACATAATGTCGAATCTATCTCAAATAATCTTAAAAATAACAACAAAGCCATAACACATATCTTTAACAACCTCGAATCAATAAGCGACACCTTGGTTTCAGCCGATATTGCTCAAACTATCGATAATGCAAACAAATCACTTGAGAGTTTTGGCAAGGTCATGGAAAAAATTGATAGTGGAGAAGGTTCTCTCGGATTGCTTTTACATGACGACAGCCTCTATATAAACCTCTCAAAATCATCAGGGGAGCTTGAGCAACTTCTTGAAGACATTCGCAAAAATCCGGGAAAATATATTAACGTTTCGGTTTTTGGCAGACAAAATTAAACATTTAAAGTTCTGATATTTGGTTTTCCTGAACTATCAGGAATGAAAATGTCAATTAACCCGCCAGTAAGGCACGAAAACTAAATTTAAAGAAATGAATCTCGAATAAATTTAAACATAACAATACTTTACCGCCGGAGTTTCTTATCATGCGGCTGTAATAAAGAAAACAAAAAAAATCCCCGTCAACCAACGCTCAAAAAAATAATGAATTTAATGAACTTAGTGCAACGATTTCACGAACAATGCGGGTAAATGATATTATAACCAAAGAGAGTAATAAGGCATGAGGATACAATTGATTAAGAACTAAAAACACTAACTTTAACAAATATATATTATTAAAAATCAGAATTATAAACACAATTTATTCGAATGAAAAAGCTAACATTATTTCTCTTATCCATCACAATATTTTTTTCGTCGAAGGGTAATGACCATTCTGGTATAAGCCTCAGGCAACTTGAAAAACAGGTTGAAATTTTTTCAAAAGATCCTTCACTGAGGACTGCCTCGTGGGGATTTGTTGTTTACAATGTAAGAACAGGAGAGGAGCTACATTCAGTAAATCCTGACCTTTCTCTTATTCCTGCTTCGGCTCTAAAAATCGTGACAACAGCTACGGCATTGAATATACTAGGGAAAGAATACCGGTATGAAACTTTACTGCAATATTGCGGACAGATTGATGACAAAGACATATTGCATGGCAACCTTTACATTCTCGGTTCGGGCGATCCTGCCTTCGGCTCGCCGCATATGAAAGATACTGAAACTACTGAAGAAATATTTGAAAAATGGTTTGAGGCCTTGCAAAAGCTGGGCATCAAAAAAGTAGAAGGACAAATAATTGCTGATGAATCTGTTTTTGACAACGAGCTTGTTCCACGCGAATGGACATGGGAAGATGTAGGAAATTATTATGGTGCGGGTTCAAGCGGTTTGACTGTAAGGGAAAACAAATACACCATTTATTTCGAGCCTGATCTGACACCGGGCAAGCCGGCACGGGTTTTGAAAACCGACCCTCCCCTGCCGTGGGTTGATTTTATCAACCAGGTTTATACTGCACAACCCCATACGGGAGATAATGTGTATATCCTGGGCAGCCCTTTTTCCAATAAGAGGTGGCTTACAGGAACGGTGCCGGCAGGTGTTGCAAAATTTGGCGTAAGAGGCTCAATGCCCGACCCGGCATATTTCTGTGCCCGACACTTTCATGATTTCCTGAAAGAAAAAGGCCTTCAAATAACTGAAAAACCAACAACATCAAGAATGCTGCAAGAAAAAAACATTTTTAAGGTTGAGAAAAGATATACAATAGCTATTCATAATTCACCCCCGCTCAAAAAAATAATTGAAAGAACCAACACCAACAGTGTTAATACTTATGCTGAAAACCTTTTAAAAACCATAGCCCTGAAAGAGCAGATGACAGGCACAACAAATGCCGGAATAAAAACCGTTAAGGAGTTTTGGTCAAACAAAGGCATTGACATTCAGGGTTTTTACATGCATGACGGTAGCGGACTGGCACAAAAAAACCGTATAACACCAAAACAATTGGCTCATATTCTGAAACTTTCAGCCGACAGCCCCAATTCAAACCCTTTTTTTGAAAGTCTTGCCACAGCCGGACATACAGGCACCCTGTCGCATTTGTTTCGCGGAATGCCATCGCAAGACATACTGATTGCCAAAAGCGGTTTCCTTAGCAATGTAATAGCTTATGCAGGCTATACCAAAACAAAAAGCAATGAATTGATCGCATTTGTCTTAATAGTGAATGACTACGATGACACCGCCAGAATAATGAGAAACAAAATGATAGAACTTCTCGACAGCATCACGCAACTTAAATAAATATTCCTTTCAGATCAAATGTTTTCTTGAAATAATGTAATTATTCAGCTCTTCCAATTTATTAACAATTTTAATATAAGTAACGGGTAACGAGTGACAATTTAAATTGCCTTGTCATAAACGTCTTATTTAATCTTTTCAATGTTTTGTTTAAAATTTTTCAGTTTTAAAGCAATTATATGGTTTTTTCAGGTTGATTAAAAATATTATTATAATTTAGCGGTCATCGAGCTTTGTTACGGGTAAAAGTTCGTTTGACTTTATTTTTCAAAACAAATAAAAACATTTAAAATTCAGGAATTATGCAAAATATTGAATGGAGCAAGCTCCCCTTCGGTTATTTCAAGACTGATTACAATGTGCGCTGTTATTATCGTAACGGTCAATGGGGTGAGATTGAGGTCTCATCGTCCGAACTTATTAATATTCACATGGCATCCACTTGTTTACATTACGGGCAGGAAGCTTTCGAAGGCATGAAAGCTTATCGCGGCAAGGATAACAAGATAAGATTATTCAGGTGGGAAGACAATGCCCGTCGTATGCAGGATTCGGCTGAAGGTATAATGATGGCAAAACCCCCGGCTGAACTTTTTCATAAGATGATAAAAAAAGCTGTTTTGCTCAATGAAAAGTACGTTCCTCCATACGGGCATGGTGCTTCACTATACATAAGGCCTTTGCTGGTAGGTACCGGGGCTCAGGTAGGCGTAAATCCTGCAAAAGAGTATTTGTTTCTGGTCTTTGTTACACCTGTAGGACCTTATTTCAAGGAAGGCTTTAACCCGGTTTCAATACAGATAGCAAGCGACTTTGACCGTGCCGCACCACAGGGTACGGGCAGTATTAAAGTAGGCGGAAATTATGCCGGAAGCCTAAAGCCGACAGAACGAGCCAAAGCAGAAGGTTATGCAGCAGTTCTGTTTCTCGATGCAAAAGAAAATAAATACATTGATGAAGCCGGACCCGCTAACTTTTTCGGAATAAAAAACAATTCATATATAACACCGAAATCAACATCAATACTTCCTTCCATTACAAATAAAAGCATAATGCAGCTTGCTAAAGATGAAGGCATGTCTGTTGAGCAACGCAAAGTTCCGGTAGAAGAACTGGAAAGCTTTGAGGAAGTAGGTGCTTGTGGAACGGCAGCAATAATAACTCCAATACGGAAAATCACGGACCGCAAAACCGGAAAAACATACCAATACTGTAAAGACGGTAAAGCCGGACCTGTTTCAACAAAATTGTATAAAAAGCTGCAAGGTATCCAATATGGCGAAGAACCCGATACACACGGATGGGTTTCTTTTGTGGATTAAACTACTTTAAAAGAATTGTTTCTCTGATTTTATAAAAATTACCCGTTTAAAAAAGTTGTCGGTTATACAAAGAGATTGCCTTATGGTTGTCTTTGAAAAAGCGGAGCAGACGACTCCATTGCTGTAATAATGATACCGTTTAAAAACATTATCCTGTTCTAAAACGGAGGTTTCTCCTTTCGGTGCTAATGACAGTGGCTTCAGAATATCTGCCGACAAAACCACCATGTCATTTCGGAGTAAAACGGAATGAGCAATCTCTTTAAATAACCGGAAAAAGTTATTTCAAAGCTTCCGGTTACTTAATTCGGTTTCCATCTGCTGTTGTAATTCAAATGCTGCTTTACGCGCCTGCTCGGCAAAGTCCCGCTCTGAAGAACAATATATTATGCTTCGTGAGGCATTTACTATTAATCCACATTTATCATTCATGCCCTTTTCACATACACTTTTTAAATCACCCCCCTGCGCACCGATGCCGGGAACAAGGAAAAAACAGTCAGGAACAAGGTGCCTGGCTTTTGTCAAAACACCTGACTTTGTACCTCCCACCACATACATGATCTGATCAGAACTCCCCCACCCTGCTGACCGGGTGAGCACTACTTCATAAAGATATTTCTTGCCGCACAATTGCATCTGAAAATCAGAAGAACCTTCGTTGGATGTCAAAGCAAGAAGTATAGTGATTTTATCCTTGTATTCAAGAAACGGAGCTACAGCATCATAACCCATATATGGATTTACCGTTATAGCGTCGAATCCGAGGTTATCAAAAAATGCTTTTGCATATTGTGAGGCTGAGTTACCAATATCACCGCGTTTAGCATCAGCAATGGTGAAAATATTACCAATACCCCGCAAATAATCAATCGTCTTCTCAAATGAAAGCCATCCGGAGGAACCACAACGCTCATAAAAGGCAAGGTTGAGCTTATAAGCTATCGCATAATCCCTCGTAAAGTCAATAATGGCTTTGTTGAATTCAAAAACCGGATCATCAGACTTTTTCAGGTGTTCCGGAATTTTTTCAATGTCCGTATCCAGACCAATGCAAAGAAATGACCTTTTCAGTTTAATGAGGCTGTATAACTTTTCTCTGTTCATTACATTAATATATCAATTACCATCCGAAATTCCTTCTTTCAGTTTTTCAGCATTTTCGGCTACCTGCAATGCATCTGTTATTTCATCTATTTCACCGTCCATTACGGCGGGCAGGTTATATATTGTAAAACCGATACGGTGGTCTGTAACACGTCCTTGCGGATAGTTGTAAGTACGGATCTTTGCTGACCTGTCGCCGGTAGAAACCATGGTTTTGCGTTTTGCAGCTATTTCATCAAGGTATTTTTTATATTCCAGGTCAAAAATTCTTGACCTTAATACTTTTAAAGCTTTTTCATAATTTCTGATTTGCGATTTTTCGTCCTGGCATGATACGACTATTCCTGTGGGTTCATGCGTTAGTCTTACAGCCGAATATGTGGTATTAACAGATTGCCCTCCCGGGCCGCTTGAGCAAAATGTGTCTTTTCTGATATCTGCCATTTTCAGTTCAATATCAAACTCATCGGCTTCGGGAAGCACGGCTACGGTAGCTGCAGAGGTATGCACTCTTCCCTGCGTTTCGGTTTGAGGCACCCTCTGAACCCGGTGTACTCCCGATTCATATTTCAAAACGCCGTAAACACCCTCACCAAGCACGTTGAATACAGCCTCCTTAAAACCGCCTGAAGCACCTTCGGCAAAACTTACAAGCTCGGTCTTCCATTTCCTGGCCTCGCAAAACTTATTATACATCCTGTAAAGATCACCGGCAAAAATCGCAGCCTCATCACCGCCTGTACCGGCTCTTATTTCAACTATGGCATTTTTAGAATCCTGAGGGTCGGAAGGTAGTAACAACCACTTGATCTTTTCTTCCAGCTCATCCTTCTTCACCTGCAACTCTTCCAGCTCCGCCTTAGCCATGTCAAGCAACTCCCCGTCCTTCTCAACCGCCAATATTTCCTTTGCCGAGTCAAGGTTGCTCAAAACATTACTGTACTCATCATACGCAACAACAACCGGCTCCAGATCCTTATATTCCTTGCTGAGACGTATATAACGATTCATGTCAGCAATAACTTTCGGATCGGCTATAAGACGCTCAATCTCCCGGTAACGCTCTTCTATTGATCTGAGTTTTTCCAATAACATAATTATATTTCCCGCTTTTCAGTAAAACCGCAAAAGTTACCCGTTATTTAAAATATTATACCTGGGTTAATTTGCAAGGTTTTTTCAAATTTAAATGCAAAATTAATACTTTTTTACGGGATAACAGTTCAAATGAAGATCATAAAGGATGAAAGCAATAATTAACACACTAAATTCCATTATTGCCAACAAGGAGACAAACACTGACAAACGCTCAGTGATCATCGGTATAATCTGTCATCCGGGTTCTGAAAGATCCTGGTCAAAACAACATGCTTTTTGTTTTCAGATTTTGAAATCGCTTTTATTTAAATACGAAAGATCCATCGGTGGTTTCGATGGTCACTGAAGCTTCATCGCTACGTGAACAGTAGCCGATGATTCTGGCATCGAGTTCGAATGACCGGCAAATATCAATAACGGTTTGTGCATTATTTTCGCTAAGATAAATTTCAAACCTGTGCCCCATATTAAATACCTGGTACATTTCCTGCATCGGCGCTTTCGATTGTTCTTTGATTATTCTGAAGACAGGCGGCAGTTCAAACAGGTTATTCTTGATAACATTAAGATTGCTGACAAATTTCAACACCTTGGTTTGCCCGCCTCCGCTGCAATGTATCATACCATGTATGTCAGGACCTAACTCGTGGAGAATTACCTTAACCACCGGGGCATAAGTACGTGTTGGTGATAATACAAGCTGTCCGAAGTGCATACCTGTTTCGGGCTCCGTGTCGTTCACAAGATATTTGCCTGTATAAATCACATCAGGATCAAGATCGTTATCATAGCTTTCGGGATATTTTTCTGCGTAAACTTTGGAAAAAACATCGTGACGTGCTGAAGTCAGCCCGTTGCTGCCGATACCGCTGTTATAATGTTCCTCATAAGTAGTCTTGCCAAATGATGACAGCCCTATAACAACATCGCCATGACCGATGTTTTCATTTCGAATTATCCTATTGCGTTCACATCTGGTGAATACAGCAGAGTCAACAATGATAGTCTTTACGATATCTCCAACATCGGCTGTTTCACCGCCGGAAAAGCTTATATTTATTCCATTATCACGCATTTTCTGAAGGAACTCTTCGGTGCCTTCTATAACGGCAGCAATAACATTGCCAGGAATAAGGTTTTTATTTCTGCCAATAGTGGAGGATAACAGGATGTTGTCTGTAACCCCCACACAAAGCAGGTCATCAATATTCATGACAGCGGCATCCTGTGCAATGCCCTTCCAAACATCCATGTTGCCCGTTTCACACCAATAGATATAAGCCAATGAAGATTTGGTGCCTGCACCGTCGGCATGCATAACACAACAATAGTCCTTATCACCGGTCAAATAGTCGGGCATAACCTTGCAAAATGAACCAGGATACAAACCTTTGTAGAGATTTTTAACAGCTTCGTGCACTTCCGCCTTGGATGAGGAAACACCACGCCGGCCATAAAGTGATGAATCAGTCATTATAAAAATATATATTTTGTGTATAGTTCAAAAGTAACAAATTACAAACAATAATTACAAACAGCAAATTAATTATCACATTGCAAATTCTCTTTCACTGACCCGGTTACAGCTGATATTATAATTTTATATTTTTTTTACTGACACTATCAATCATCCTGTTTCAGATCAATTCTTACCGGCACATCTTCTTCACCTGTTTGATCGCCTTCGATTTCGGGGTCGAAGTCATCACGAAGCACCATAAACTCTGTACGTCTGTTAAGCTGGTGAGCGGCTTCACGATGTTCTTCTTCGGGAAGGTCTTCTATATATTCTTCCGTAAGAACTGTTTCTGCCTCAAACACGAACCCATCCCTTTCAATTGTTTCCATTATTTTCCTGGGTTGTCTTTTTCCGTATCCTTTTGCTTCGAGTCGTTGCGGATCGACACCACGTTCAATAATAAAATCAACGACTGCCTGTGCTCTCCGCTGCGTAAGAAGATCGTTGTGTTCATGGGTTCCTCGGCTGTCAGCATGCGATGCCAGCTCTATGACAATATTTGGATTGTTCATTAAGGTCTCAACGAGACCTGCCAGTGAATCCTGAAATTGCGGCTTCAGCTCCCAGCTATCAAAATCATATAAGATTTCAGGCAGTGCAATAGGAACGTCGGAAATAGGTTCAAGATAAAAATCATAAACAAATTCCCTGCTTCTTTCGAGATCTACTGTGCTTTCCCTCCCGCGTTGGCTGAGATAGCCGTCGTAGCTGGCGAGAATATCATATGTTTGATCAGGTTTCATTTGTCTTTTGTCAAAATAATATTTTCCATCCCGGTCTGTTTCTTCGACCTCAATAGTGCCATCCGAACCTATAAGCTGTACAGTAGCACCGGGCAACACCCACTTGGTACTGTCATCCCTGACAGTTCCTTTAAGTGAAAATTCAAGCGGAGCAAGAAAAAACGAATATATCTCATCACCCCTTCTTACCCCCCTGTTGGAAGAAAAATAGCCTTTTCTCTGATTGCTCTTGAATATGATTCCAAAATCATCCCTGTTGCTGTTGATAGGATAACCCATATTAACCGGTTCTGTCCATTCATCTCCTACTTTCTCAGAATAGAAAATATCAAGTCCTCCCATACCCGGATGTCCGTCTGATGCAAAAAAAAGCACACCGTCTTCCCTTACATAGGGAAACATTTCATTACCGTGAGTATTAATGACCTGTCCGAGGTTAACCGGTCGTCCAAAATCTTCATTAACATTATTACGCCGTGCTACCCATATATCTTTCTCTCCCACACCGCCGGGCATATCGGATACAAAATACAGCTTAAGCTCATCCGGGCTTATGGCAGGATGACCTATCGAAATGGAACTGTCATTTACCAGCTCGATTTTCTGTGGGCTACCCCATTTTGCACCCTCCCTTCTGCTCTTAAAAATCCTGCAACCAAGGTCTTTTCCTTCTTCCGTTACACACCTTGTGAAATATAACAATGTTTTGCCGGGATTCAGCGAAGGTGTTCCCTCATTAAATTCGGTATTAACAGGTCCTTCATCTAGCAAAACCGGGCTTCCCCAATCTTCTGCGCGGTCCTGATAGGAAATAAATAAATTGGTATGATACTGCCCAGTCCATGGGTCGTCCTTGCTGTTCATAGACTCATCGCGCGCTGAAGTGAATATGAGAGAGCTCTCCCTGTGATCACCATAAGTAGGTGCGAAATCATCATACCTCGAGTTAAATTGCCTCTGAACCTCTACTGAATATATCGACGGGTTTTCAAGCAGCTCCTGCGTGAGCTCAACCGATTTTATTCCTGTTTCACCCCTCGGATCATCAGGTTTTTTCTCTGAAAAAATTTTGTATTGTTCAACAGCTTCATCATACTTCTCATTCTTCATTAATACATCAGCAAATCTGACAATCAGTTCAGGATCATCATAACCGAGCCTCATAGACCTGCGAAACCACATCTCGGCCCTGCGTGAATCATTGATCTTGCTATAACAGATTGCTGAATTATAAGCTATTCTGGCCGCTTCATCCCTGTCTCTTCTGCTGATCCTTGAATATGCACGACGATAATATTCAACAGCCTCGTAGTAATGACGTTGCTCAAATGCCTCATCACCTCTTTCAATCCGGCGAGCCTGTGATTCCAAATCCTCGCTGACCAGTAATAACGGTAAAAAGAAAATAAAAAATGCAATTGACCTTGTAGCCATTCTGAAAAAGGAAAATTTTATAAACAAAATCCGGTTTTGTTTATTAACGTTTCTTTTTTGTTATAATTATAACCGGCAATAATAGAAATAAAAATTTTCAGCAGTTAAAATATGGTGCACTTTTTTGCTGGTAAATAAACTGTTGAAAGTAAAAAGGCAAAAAAGCCGCTTATGCCGAAAATCCTGCGGTTCTGCCGGATCAGGCTTTCAGGTTGCGGTTCCTGTTGTATGGATATGGCAGGTCATCATCACTGTCATCAGAATTTTCATCACCGGGTTTGTCCGGCTCATCATCATATTTATCATCCGCGGTGTTTTGCGATGATTTTTTCTCGTGATCATCATCCACTACCGACTTAACCTCATTTTGAAACTTATCGGTTTCTTTTTCAATATCATCACTGTAATTTTGAATCTCAGTATTTAAATCACGCTGTGCCTTCTTAAGCTCATTATATCCTTTACCGAGAGTCTTCGCAATTTCAGGTATCTTTCTGGGTCCGAACAACACCAGAACTACAAGCAGTATTATGAACAGCTCGCCCGGACTGATCCCGAAAAACAGTATGGTAAAATATTGTATTATCATTTATGCTAAATTACAAAAAAAAATAAAAACAAGGTCATATATCTTTAAATAACCTGGTAATGGTTCATGCGGTATCTCAGATATAAACGCCCGGAAATAACATTAATTATTAAATACAGCTCTTAATTAACCTTGACAATTCTTTCGGAGAAACGTTCTTTGTCATTTTCAACCGTTAAAACATAAACACCGGGTTCCAGATAATGGTAAATCCGGGAGAATAAAAACCCATGCTTCCCTTCGGCAAGATGCCCATCAAAGATGTCGGCAACGGCAACTCCCCTGATGCTATAAAGTTTTATTGAAATATTTCCTGTTACCTGCAGATTCACCAATACCTGTGTATTCGGTTTAACAGGGTTCGGATACACATTAACGGAAAATTGCCGGTTTGATATACCGGCAATAATGTTAGGATCAATACCGGCACCTTTGAACAAAAGACCGGCTTCCGGACTATTGCCTGCATTACTGTAAACGATAGCTTCTGAAAAAATTTCCCCGGCCGCCTGCGGAAAAAAAGTAACGGTAAAATCTTCTTCATAACCAGGTTCCAGGTAAATAGGAAAATCCTCTGAAATACCAAAGCATTCATTTTCATCAATTTCAATATTATAAATTGCCAATGCAATGTTGCCGGTATTGTAAACCGTAAATATCATTTCTTTTGATTCTCCCATCAGCACATCACCAAAATCCAAGGTATCGCTTGAGAAATCAATGACAGCTATCTCCGACATTCCTTCACCTGTGAGCTGTACTTCCACCAGGGGGGTTTCCGGGTCATTACATTCTATATACAAAACAGCACTATATTCCATTTCTGCAGATGGTTGAAAAAACAACCCGATTGTTTCGTTATCACCGGGTTGAATCAAATATTCGCTTGCCAGAACCGGATCTTCAAGATAAAACACATCATCGCCTTCAATGATAATTGAATATATTTCCAGCACCTCTTTTCCCTCATTTTTTATTGTCAGGAATTTTGAGTACACATCACCAACAACTCCCGCTCCGAAATTTATTTGCTCAGGATATACAGCTATCAGTGGTACCGGATCGAGATATACATCAAGGTATGTTGTGTTATGGTTTGTAACAATAACTTCTTTTACTGTTTTTGTTTCATAACCATGGGCAGAGAAGCTGATGTCATATGATCCCTGAAGCAGTGGGCGGTTATAATTACCATACGGCATTGAAGTCATCACTTCGGAGTTATTGCTTTCGTGGCCGGGTATTGATATTTTAGCCTGCAGCGGATCGCCTGTTTCACTGTCATGAACTATTCCATGCACTCCGTATGTAGCTTGCCAGATATAGTTTATCATAGACCGGTGGTTATAATCCCAGTATGCCGGCAATAATAAAGGATCGAGCAACTTTTGATTACTGAGTTCCAGTGTAAATTCGCGGCAGCTACGGTAATAGTTGAAATAGTCCTGCCGGCTGCCCCATATCCTGTACCAGTCGCCGCCGTGTGTCACACCGTCACCCAGGCCGGTCATATACCCCGGCGGACTATAGTATTGTGCCGTATCAACATATTCGTACATCACAAACTCCCACCAATCGTGGTCGGCATGAGGGTTCTCCCACGAATACCAGCTGTCAAAAGGAAAGTTGACCAGCTCAATACCACCATGCATATTGGCTGACATGATAAAGTTTATTGTATCGGTAAAGCCTGTCATCGAAATAGTTTCGGGTTGCATGGGATCATCCGGATTTTTCACCGGATTGGGGTAGTTGCGGTTAAGGTCAACATTATTGGCATTATATCGTGTTGCACCCAAAACCGTTGAATTATCATCAGTGTAAGTGCCGTCGGGATTTTCATTCGGACAAATCCAGATGTCAACGCTGTTCATCAGTTGGGTGATATCTTCGTCTTTATCATAACCGGTTACAAGATGGTGTATGAGTCGTAAAGAAAGAACGAAGCCGGCGGTTTCATCTCCGTGTATGGTTGAGGTGTACATAAACTGTGGCCTGGGCTTTTGCATTTCAACCTGCGGTGATATTTTTGCAAAAAGCAAATCACGACCCATTACCGTCTGACCAATATTGATTATTCTAACAAGGTCGGGATAATCGTATTCAAACTGGTACATCAATTCAACATAAGCCTCGTAGGAAGGGTAAAAATCCCAGTCTTTTGCAAGGTCTTTCCGGCTCAGTTCTTCCCGGGTTTTCATGTTCAGGTCGAAATCAACATCGCCGGGATGAGTTAAAACCGTATAAGGAATGTGATGCTTAAGAAAACGCTGAAATTCATATGCATTGGCATAAGCAAAGACCTTTGTGTCTGTGATATTGTCGATCGAAATAACGTCAAGAAGCTCCGAAAAGACCTCTCTTTCAGGCTTCGGGAAGGAAAAATAGACTTCCCCTTTTTGCCCGGGGTAATCCATTGCAGTTTTTTCATCTGCAACGGGTTGCGCTTTAAGGAATAAAGGTAAAAAAAGGATAATGGAAAAAAGCGATACTCTTTTCAAAACAATAGATATTAAAAACAGCTTATTCAGACAATACAAAAAATTACTTCATTACCGGATATTCCTCCATTTTTTTAAGAATATTAGATATCTGATTATACGTAGTTCTGTTGACTTTCACCAATGGCAGTCTGAGGGTATTTTTGCACAATCCTTTTATTGTCAGGGCGGCTTTGATGCCTGACGGACTTCCATCGGTAAAGAGAGCCTTTATTATATCGACTAGCCACAGATGTATTTTCCGTGCTTCTTCAAAATTGCCGTTTAATCCATATTTCACCATAGCTGAAAACTCAGCAGGAAAAACGTTGGCGGTAACCGAAATAACACCGTCGCCACCAACAGCCAAAACCGGCAGTGTAATGAGATCGTCGCCCGACAACACGAGAAACCCTTCGGGTCGGTCTTTTATGATTTCAGATATCTGTTCGAGATCTTTCGATGCTTCTTTTACAGCAATTACATTTGATACTTCATGAGCGATTTTCAGCGTTGTTTCAGCCTTCATATTGGAGCCGGTACGGCCTGGAACGTTGTATAATATGACCGGCACAGGCGAAACCCCGGCTATCGTCTTGTAATGATCACATATACCCTCCTGCTGCGGCTTATTATAATATGGACTTACCGATAATAAGGCATCAACACCGGTGAAATCAGTATTCTTTATAGTACTGATTATCTTCTGGGTATTATTACCGCCAACACTGACAACCACAGGCACACGTTCATTGACTATTTCAACGGCAAAATTTATGACAGCATGCCGTTCATCATCATTGATCGTAACGGCCTCGCCTGTTGTACCCAAAAAAACCAGGTAATCTGTATTATTGCTTATCTGATAATCAATAAGCCTTCTGAAAGATTTGAAATCAATACCACCTTCTTTGTGAAAAGGTGTTACTATCGCCACCCCGGTACCTCTGAATTTTTTATGCATATGTTTTTTGAATGTTTAGGTTTTTCAAATAATGCAAACTATGTCCGATGCACTCCTCCAGGGAACAACTATCATCAACTTCTATCATAAGATCATATATGTTAAAATAATTAGCGCTGAATATCCCGACCTTATATTTTGCCCTGGATAATCCCGAAACATATTTAGTGAAAAATATCTCTTCAGGACTAATATCGATAAGAATATCAAACTCTGTTTCCAGAAAATCTTTTACAAAGATCGACTTTGGTTTATAGTTCCATGTGAAATCACGCCTGAAAAAGAAACCGAATATCAGTCTTGGAAAACTATAGTGTGGTCTCTTCTTCTGGCGGATGTATCCAAGGGTGTTCACCCTTTTGCCTGACAGTTGCAGCTCCTTGGTCAAATTGGATATCAGCATGTAATTTTCTTCTTGGCTGGCATCATATATTATTCCAATATTTTTAGCCTCATAATAATTAACTACCTTCTTTTGCCTTATAAGCTTCCTTGTTGCTTTACGAAAAAAATAATTTCTGTATTTTTTTTTGATATTTTTAAAAACCAACACCGTAGTAATTTTTTAGAATAAAAAAATTGTGCTTATTGCCAACCAATCACTTTAAAGTTCATTCAAACCGGCAATTTGACTTTGCTAAATTACATTTTTTTAAAGTATACCAGACATTCATTAAGGCATCCAGGCATTGATAATTTCCCCGATATAAAACCTGTGATAATCTTTTATCAAGTATAACTTCTCTATTGACGTATCAATAAAATTTTCAGGTTTTATATCATCAAAATAAATTTTACGACATTCGAGAGCAAGCCTGGCTTCATTGAAAATAATATTTCCCTGTGTTGTTTTGACGGGATTCAAGCCTTCTATTTTCATTTTGTTGATATCCCTTCCGGACCTCGACCCGCAAAGGTCGAGCAGGTGTTTGAGCCTATCAGGGAAGAAGTTAAGAGTAAAACAGGGATGTTTTTCCGCAAACTGATAGGTGTATCGCTGTGGTCTTATATAACATACAGCAACCGGTTTGTTCCAGAGAATTCCATATGTACCCCAGCTTGCCGTCATAATGTTATATGATTCCATATTGCCGGCACAAACCAGCATCCAGTCTTCAGACATCAGCCTGAAAAAATTTTCCCGAATATTGTCAATTTCAATTTTTTTGAACCTGAAATCTTTTTCCATATTTCTATTTTTATGCGAATATACATTTTTTGTTAATATAAACTATGTAAGTTGTATATGGGTAAATAATTTTTCAAGGTTGCTGTGAAGATATTTATCAGTGGCGGGAAACGGGTGGCGGGTAGCGGTTAGCAGGTAATGGGTTGATATTGTGGGTTCCATTTAAATGTTAGCATTACACGAATATTTATATAAATTTGTACCGAAACATATACTGATTTCAGGTTACAGAACAAAAAGAGTATATATATGAAAGTAACGGTTTTAGGAACGGGGACATCTCAGGGAATACCTGTAGTGGCATGCGACTGCAGGGTTTGTAAGAGCAATGATATTTTTGACAAGCGCTTACGCACCTCGGTTATGATCGAAACACCATCTGCAAAAATAGTTATTGATGCCGGGCCTGATTTTCGCCAGCAAATGCTTCGTGAAAAAGTTAAAAAACTCGACGCCATTTTAATAACGCACGACCATAAAGACCATATAGGCGGCCTGGACGATGTGAGAGCTTTTAACTGGGTGCAAAAGAAAGCCATGGATATTTATGCCCGCCGTGATGTGATGGACTCGATAAAAAGAGAATTCTTTTACGCATTCGAGGAGGAAAGATATCCCGGTGTTCCAAGAATCAATCTTCATGATATTGTAAACAAACCCTTTAAGATAAATGAGCTCACAATTTCACCCATAGAAGCCCTTCATCACAAACTGCCCGTATTCGGCTTCCGGATCGGCGAATTCTCATATCTTACCGATGCAAACAAAATAAGCCCTGAAGAACTCAGCAAAATGAGAGGGTCAAAATATGTCATTATCAACGCTCTGAGAAAAAAAAAACATATCTCGCACTTTTCCCTGAAAGAAGCAACTGATATTTTGCTCAACCTTAATCCCGAACATGGCTACATAATACACATCAGCCATCAGATGGGATACCACAAAGAAGTTGAAAAAATACTGCCTGACAATATTTCACCTGCTTACGACGGGTTGAAACTGGAAATTTGATGCAGAGAAAAACACTAAGGTGTTACAGAATAGTTTTGCCAGGTTATGCAGATCATTTATATTTTTTAAAAATTTATTACTCACAACATATTCTCAATATTTTTTCAAATTCCATCTTTTTTTACTATATTCGTTGCATATTTACAATGTTTTATGGTTTTTACGATTTACAACCTTGTAATACAACATATTAAACCATAAATTATTTTTTTCTGATACAAACATGTAGCTAACATACATATAAACCAATTAATATTAAAAACTTAAAAGAAAATTATTATGAAAACTTCATTCAAAAAATTTCAGGGCTTATCGCTTTTATTGCTTATTATGATGTTATTTGTTGCATGTGGCGACGGTCAGAGACAAGCCAGAAGGATACAGGAAGAACAGTTAAAAGAGGCAAAAGAAGATACTGAGGTCAGCATAAAACAAATAAGAGATGATATTGAAGAGCGGATAAAATATGTTGAGCAAGAGATTGAAAAAGCTTCCGGTGAAGTCAGGGAAGAATTGAAAAAAGCACGTACCGAGTTAAAAGAGCAAAAATCAAGACTAGATGAAGAGCTGGTAAAGGTAAAGGAGGCAAGCCTCGAGACATGGAACGACGTTTTAGCCCATGCCAGAGAAACAGTTAGAAAAACCCAAGAAAGAAGAAATAAAATTTCCAAAAAAGTCAGACAGCTTCTTGATGACGAGTAGCTTTTATCAAACCTAATAAAAAAAAGGCTGTATCAATATTTTGTAAAACTTTGCGAAAATCATTGCATCCTTTTGTGATAAGGCATAAATGACATAGAGGTGTGCAAAGAAGTCTTAAAAAGTTTCAGAGATAAATCAATTTTTGATACGGCCTTTTTTTAGTATTACCAGTAAATATAAAATAATCACGACCTGAAGATCAGCAATGGCATTGTGCTCCGAATCAGCAATTGCTTGGTTATATCAGGGTTAAACAACCTGTATATTAACCCGCGCTTTCTGTTGCTTATAGCAATAAGGTCAATATTATGCTTTTTGATATAATCTTCAAGTTCTTTGAAAACGTCACTTCCTTCGAGCAGGTTACATTCTATTTTCACACCCTTTTTAACTTTTTTGAAATAATGCTTCAGCGCTTCCATTTTACTTTCATCCCATGTTTTTTTACCTTCTTTTGCAATATGAATACAATAAATATTAACATTAAAAGGTGATAAAATATTCATCAACCGCCTGATCGCAACAAAGTCCGAATCATCAAATTCGGTTGCATAAACTACGTTTCTGACTTCGTTATCAGGGGTAAATTCGGATTTTTCGGGTATTGCAAGTATCGGTACTCGCGTTTTATCACAGATCCGGTAAACCACGCTTCCGATTATCTCGGTTTGTTTCTCACCTTTGCCCCTGGTGCCTACAACGATAATTCCGGGCTTATAGGTCTTTGCCATAGCAGCCACTTCATCCTCTATTATCCCTTCGCGCAACGAATAGCTTATCTTTACATCTTCCATACCCCTGTCTTTTGCTATAGATTTAATATCATTAACGAAACCGACAAGTTTTTTCCTTGCACTTTCTTCCATCTCCCTGAGATTTATATCCATATCAACCTGCACACTGTATGCATCCGTAATTGGAACAAGGTCAATAATAGGGGCATAATAAACGTGAAAGATCTTCAGATCGCTTTTCAATTTATGAGCCATGTCAAGCGCATATATACAGGCATTTTTTGAATAATCAGAAAAATCAACCGGCGCCAGTATCCTTCGGATATCTTTAATATCTTTCATTTCGGCTTTTTCCTGCTCAGCCTTCCATGTATGTATCAATTGCAAGGCTTTCTCAACGTCTTTTTCACGTATCTGAATCCTTACACCTTCAGAAACAGCACCCTGCAATATGTTGACATCTTTCAAAAAACACTTTATGCCGGCATCCTCAAGGCGCGCTTTAAGAACCTCCGCTGCAGTAAAGTGATCTGCGGCAATTGTGATTAATCGATCGTCCATGATAAATAATTTTTAAACCTGAAAATTCATTTTATTGGTCTAAAATTACAAAAAAACATAAACTATTTATATTTTTTTCCTTAAAAAAATACCACTCAGATTCTTCTTCCGTATATAACATGACCGCATTCGGTCCCATCAAAATCAGCAATATCCGGCAAGTGACCCCATCTTACAAAATCAAAACCGGAAAGCAGGTTTATGCTTGCACTATTCTTGTCTAATATAAGGGCAATAACCGTTTTATACTTTAATTCCCTGCATCTTTCCAATACATATTCAATCATCCTGCTGCCAATTCCTTTACGCTTCAAATTATTATGTACATAATAGCTGATCTCAACCGTATATCTAAATGCTTCCCTGCCCGGTCTGTAAGGACTTACACTTACCCAGCCAACAACTTTGTCATTCCGTTCATAAACAAACAGAGGGTAAGCATCCCGAACATGAAACTTAAACCAATCCAGTCTTTCTTCCGGTTTCATCACAACCATGTCGGCAGTTTCAAATCCGGATAATACAGCCTGATTGTAAATATGGGTTATTTCTTCCAAATCGGCCATTTTAGCCGGTCTTATATTATTCATCGCTTACCTTTTTCATATGATCAGTAATGATGCTAAACGTTATAAGTCTGTCATCCACATTTATACCTGTAAAATTCAAGTTTCCCTTTATCCATTCAAGCGCTTTTTCGTGGTATATGAAAACATGCGTCTGGTCATTCTTATAATACCAGTTTCGAAAATCAATTTCTTCATCATAGAGATCTGTCATACAATAAATTTTTCCGTTTGGCAATAACATATTCTTCAGCTTTTCAAATTCTTTTTTTGGATGGTGAAAATGTTCAATAACTTCACAACATATTATGTAGTTATATTTTTTTGCCAGCACTTTTTTATCATCATGAAAAAAGGGGTCATACACTTCAATTTGAAAGTTTTTCTCTTTCAGCAATTTGGCGACAACCGGCCCCGGGCCGGCACCATAATCAAGTCCGTAATCTTTTTTTGTAAAATCATTTAATACACTTGACACTATTGGGCTGACAAATTTCTGATATCCCGGGTCATTAACGTCATTATTATGTTCAAGGTACCGTTTCATCTCTGTTTCACTATCGGGCAACTGTTTTCTGTCAAGAAATACCGACATACAGTTTGTACACTTGAAATAGGAGCAGCGTTTATCTTTATAAAACGGATTACTGCGGCTTTTACAAAGCGGACATTTTTCTTTATTACTGTTAATCAGCATTTTAAAAAACTCATATTTAAATTAACAGGTATATTGGTTTACAGGTTGACAGGTATATGGGTATTACTGCAGCGCTTACCGGTCACACCCGTCCTTATCACCAAATAGTCTTTAAAACAATTAACGTTATATTATAAAGTTTCAAATAAACTCCTGAAATATTATAGTGGCCAGAACCACATTATTAAGGGCACGCCTGCTGCAACGATCAGTATCTCGAGCGGCAGTCCTACACGCCAGTAATCTCCGAATTTATATCCTCCCGGACCCATGACCAATGTATTTGACTGATGACCTATTGGCGTCAGAAAGGCACATGAGCCTCCTATTGCTACTGCCATTAAAAACGGGTCAACGGAAAAGCCAAGCTCATGAGCTGTATTTATTGCTATGGGAGCCATAAGTACAACCGTTGCTGCGTTATTAATCAGGTCTGAAAGGAACATGGTAATTATCAGCAACATAGCAAGTAAAACCCATGGGGGAAACTGCTGCCCTACCCCTGTTATTTGCTCCGTTATCAGCATAGCCCCTCCGGTTGTTTCAAAAGCTGTGCCCACAGGTATCATAGCCCCGAGAAGAATGATCACAGGCCAGTCTATACTGTTATACAGGTCCCTGACATGAAGAATTTTTGATAATACCATGGTTACTGCCGCCAATGCAAATGCAATCTGAACAGGTAATAAGCCGGCAACAACCAAAACTACAGAAATAAAAAATACTGAGAGAGCAAATAAAGTTCTGCGTTTTTCACCAATTGACAACTCTCTTTTGGCAAGAGGCAAACATTGCATTGAGGTAATTGCATCATTGATGTTTATGCTCCTGCCTTGCAATAATAACACATCTCCCGTTCTGAATTTTACATTGTCTATCCTTTGCCTGATTTTTTTATCGCGCCGTGCTATAGCCAACAGATTGATCCCATAGCGCGAACGCATACGCAAACCGGCTGCGGTTTCATCTATCAATGGAGAATTTTCCATAACTACGGCTTCCTGAATCAATATATCGTCTGATCCCTTGGCATCTTTGTGAAATTTTTTCCCGCCGACAAGCTCTGTTTTTGTATTACCAACAAAGCTCTTCAGTGAATCAGTATCAGCTTCAAGGATTAGTATGTCATTTGTTTTCAGATCAAACGAATCGGATGGTGCATGAATACGTTTATTATCACGTACCAACCCCAGTACAACAACACCGGTACCGGAAAATTCTTCCAGATCGCCGATGGTCTTGTTTTTTATTTTACTTTCTTTGGTAACCTTAACTTCCGTGATATAATTTTCAATATCAAAAAAATCTTCTTCGGAACTTTGCGCCTTTCTTTTTGGTATCAACATCCAGCCTATAAAAACCATGAATATCATGCCTGCGATAGCCACAAAAACACCCACTTTCGAAAAATCGAACATACCAAAAGGCTCACCCATGATATCTGCTCTGAATGTAGCAATGATGATGTTGGGCGGCGTGCCGATGAGTGTTGTCATTCCTCCCAGCAATGAAGCAAAAGCCATCGGCATAAGTAAATATGAGGGTGAATAACCGTTTTTACGTGCCAGGTGGATCGCTACAGGCATTAAAATGGCAAGGGCACCAATATTATTCATAAAGGCAGACGCTACGGCAACTACAAGTGAAAGTATGGCAATTTGCACCAACAAATTACTGCCGGCAAAATCCAAAAACCTGCCTGCAACATCTATCAAACCGGATCTTTGCAAAGCCTGACTAACTATCAGCACTGCTGCAACAGTTATTACGGCAGGATGCCCAAAACCCGAAAAGGCCTCAGCAGCAGGTACTATATCCATCAAAACCAAAAACAGCAAAGCAAGTAAAGCTACTATGTCGTACCTAATCTTTCCCCAAATGAAAAGTATCAAGGTCAAAGCCAACGTAACAAATACCAAAACCTGATCCATGCTATAAAAATTTTATTGATTATAACCGGATTGATAATAACCTTTCAAACCATCAAAAGTAAAAAAAAACCGGTATGGAATATAGACAAAAAAAACTTTAACAAAAAAATAACAAGCCATCATACAATTGCCAATTCTAAATATAAACGGATTCTTTTATCTTTGCACAAAATTTTACTGGCTAATTAATTTAAAATCATTATTTCCGATTTTATGTTATACAGAATAATCATATTTTCTTGTATTTTATTAGGTTCGCCGTTTTCTGGTTTTAAGGGTTTTTCCGCTTCGGCAGATGAGTTTGGCGAAACAGGCGGCTACAGGATCTATGATCGCTATTCAACTCCGTGGGTTGATTCTGTATTTCAATCGCTTACCATCGAAGAGCGTATTGCCCAGTTGTTGATGATCAGGGTTCATACCGACAAAGAACCGGTTAAGCCGGATCCTATAAGTGATTTTCTGATGCTTCAGTTGCTGGTGGATGAAGAAAAGACTTACTATGACAGTATAACGGATATTATTGACAGGTATAACATAGGTGGCATTGCTTTTTTCAGGGGTTATCCGCACCGTCAGTTAAAAAAGACCAATCATTTCCAGGAGCATGCCCGTACGCCTTTGTTTATTGCCATGGATGCCGAATGGGGCTTGGGTATGCGTCTTGACAGCACAATTTCCTTTCCTCAGCAAATGACGCTGGGAGCTATTGCCGGTGAAAAGCATATATATGAAACGGGTATGGAAATAGCCCGTCAGCTAAGACGAATAGGAACCCATATTAATTTTGCCCCGGTAGCCGACGTTAACAGCAACCCTTTAAACCCTGTGATAAACTTTCGTTCATTTGGCGAATGCAGATATAACGTGTCAAGAAAAAGTTCAGCATATATGATGGGAATGCAAGACTGGGGCATAATAGCCACTGCAAAACATTTTCCCGGTCATGGCGACACATATGCCGATTCTCATAACACCCTGCCGGTAATAGATCATGATCATAAACTTATTGATTCATTGCATCTTTACCCTTTCAGGCAACTCTTCAACAATGGAGTAAAATCCGTAATGACAGCACATCTGAATATACCCGCATACGATAATACAAAAAACCTTGCCGCAAGCCTTTCAAACAAAGTCGTTACAGGTTTACTGCAAAACAAAATGGGCTTTGAAGGGCTTATCATTACCGATGCTCTTGACATGAAAGGAGTAAGCGATTATTTTGAACCGGGAGAACTGGAACTTATGGCCCTTAAAGCCGGTAACGATATCCTCCTCCTGCCCGAAAATGTACCCCTTGCCATAAAAACCATAAAAAATGCTATTGAAAAAGGCAAAATATCAGAAGATTTGCTTAACAAAAAATGCAGAAAAATACTTTTTTATAAAGAAATGATCGGGCTTGATAACTATAAGCCTGCCAATGAATATGACCTTAATGAAGACCTGAACACACAAAAAGCCCTGCTGCTAAACAAAAAACTCATTGAAAATGCCATAACCCTAATAAAAAATAACAATGATGTTATTCCCGTTAAAAATTTTGATACACTTAAAATAGCCTCATTAGCAATAGGCGCAGATTCTATCAACAGATTTCAGAATATCCTGACCAAATATTATCCTGTCGATTTATTCACGGTATCCAGAAATTACAGTAACTCACAATTAAAAGAAATAATTGAACGTCTGCATGAATACAACCTTGTTATCATATCGCTGCACAACAATTCAAAATTCCCGGCTTTAAATTACGGCGTTAATGATAACATTATCAGTTTCATACAAGATATTTCCAAAGACAACAGCGTTATATTGAATTTATTTGCCAATCCATATGTTTTGAATTTTTTCGATAAGATAACCGATATTGAATCGATACTCATTTCTTATCAGGACGGCGATCTTTATGAAGAGGTCTCAGCGCAGGTAATTTTCGGAGGTATTCCGGCCAGGGGAAAATTGCCTGTAAGCGCAACCCCGTTTTTTCCTGTTGGTACAGGTATTAAAACGCCGGAAAATTTCAGGGTTCGTTTTGCTTCACCCGAAGAAACGGGTGTTTCACCTGATATTATAAACACTATGGATTCAATAGCAGAAAAAGGGATCTCTGCAAAGGCTTATCCGGGGGCACAGGTTGTGGTGATAAAAGACGGCAATGTTATTGTCAACCGCTCATATGGACATCATACCTATGACCGGTGCAGGGAAGTTAAAAACTCCGATATTTACGACTTAGCCTCATTGACGAAAATAGCTGCAACAACCGCTGCCATTATGCACATGAAAAGCAATGATCTGATAGATATTGATAAAAAAGTGGGGTATTACCTCCCATGGCTTAAAGATTCGAATATTGAAGGTATAATTCTCAGGGATATTCTTGCCCACCAAAGTGGATTGAGGTCATGGATACCTTTTTACCTCGAAACTATCGATCGTCAGCGACCCGATCCGCAGATATACAGGAATAAATACAGTAAAAAATATCCGGTGAAGGTTGCAGAAAACATGTTTATCCACAAAAATTACTGTGACACATTATTCCAGAAAATAGCTGAAACTCCGCTTCTCAGCGGGCAAAAATATGTTTACAGCGATCTGGGTTTTTACATTCTTGCAGAGATAATAAAAGAGCTCAGCGCCATGAGCCTTGATGAATACATGAGAGTCAACTTTTACGCTCCGATGGGATTGCATACTATGACATTCAATCCATTGGAAAAGTTTGACAAGACTCGTATTGTTCCTACTGAAAAAGATACTTTGTTTCGCCGGCAGTTATTGCGCGGGCATGTTCATGATCCGGGGGCAGCAATGCTTGGCGGCGTTTCAGGCCATGCCGGTCTGTTTTCAAATGCCCTGGATATGGCTGTTATGATGCAGATGTTTTTGCAAAACGGCTATTATGGCGGGCAGCAATTTATATGCGAAAAGGTTTTAAAGGAATTTACAAGCAGGCAATATGACGATAATAAAAATAGGCGAGGACTGGGCTTTGACAAGCCCAGCACGGATGATAACGGATTTCCTGCAAGCCGAAGCGCTTCACCCCACAGCTACGGACATAGCGGCTTTACAGGAACATTCGCATGGGCTGACCCGGAAGAAAACCTGGTGTATGTGTTCCTGGCAAACAGGATACATCCGTTTGCATCAAACCGTAAATTGATAGATATGAATATCAGAGCCGAAATACTTCAGGCAATATACAATGCCATTTATAAAACAAAATACCTTGAAACGCATAAAGTACAATAAATTTGAAGAGTTATTGGTAAGAGGGTTGACGTTTGGGGTTGTTGAGGTGTCATGTTCCTTTACTACCCCGCAGAAAAAAGCAGTGAGATTAACCGGGTTGTAAACTGCCAGCTAGTTACCAAAGGCTGCCTGCTGAAATTGGCACTTGATCATATTTACTCATTATTATATTATCACATTTCAAAAAAACAGAAAAGATGAAAACATACTTAAACGTTATTTTCTGGCTGATTGCCATAGTTATTACAACGTTAAGCTTTGTTTATCAGCGTACGACGGGGCCGACATATCCTGTCAGGGGTAATGTGGAGTTAAACAAACATGATATAAGCTACAGGCTTATAAGGTCTTATGACGGTGGTGATGATGCCCCCGTTATCATTGAAGTACCCTGTGAAGAAATAAAAGGGTCATTCAGGTATAAAAGATATCCCAGCTATGATGAATGGATAGTTGCTTCATTGATACGACACGGAGATACTCTGATTGCATACATACCACATCAGCCTGCAGCGGGGAAGGTAAAATACCTTATCACATTATATGATTCTGATTCAAGTGTAGAGCTGACCGAAGAACCGGTAATCATCCGTTTCAGGGGCCAGGTGCCGGGGTGGGCAGTTATGCCTCATATACTGCTGATGTTTTTGGCCATGGTTTTTTCTGCCCGTGCCGGTATTGAAGCAATAAGAGGCGGCAACGGAATACGGTGGATGACATATGCCGCAATTATCACTCTCATAATGGGTGGCCTGATATTCGGACCAATAATGCAAAAGTATGCCTTTGGTGAATTTTGGACAGGATGGCCATTTGGAACCGACCTTACCGACAACAAAACTGCCGTGGCTTTTATCTTTTGGGTGGTTGCAACAATTGCGGTTTGGAAAAACCCCAGACACCGCACATGGGTCATTGTAGCGGCAGCTGTAACGCTGATAATTTATCTTATACCGCACAGCCTGCTGGGATCGGAAATTGATTTTAGAAAGGAAGAATATCTGAAGAATATGGCGGAAAGCTACTATGGTTGCAAGTTGACAATCGCCGGTTATTCAGCCCGGTAAATAATGTTGCTGTATGATATATCGCCGTTTGCTTGTTTTGATCACCGTTTTTGACATTTGCCACTTGCTTTGATCTTTTCGGGCTGGTAAAACGTCACCTATGTGTGCAATTACACGTTAACATTATGAGATTAATTTCTTCCATGGCAGTGTTTATACTTCTTACCGCTTCCGCAAGGGCAAGGTTCATTACGGCCTGTCTTCTTTTCAACTCTGACCGGTTCGGCTTTTTTTTGTCCCTGACGGGGTCCTCCCGCCGCAAAATCAGTCCTGCCGGTTTGCAGCTTGCTCATATCGGTTTTCTGGGGTCCCTCAACATGTGTTACCTGGCTCGGATCCTTGATAGGCAAACGGGCTTTTACCAAAAACGATATAACCTCCTTGTTGATCTTCAAAAGCATCTGGTTGAAAAGCTCAAAGGATTCGAATTTGTAGATCAGCAACGGGTCTTTTTGTTCGTAAACAGCATGTTGTACCGATTGTTTAAGGTCGTCCATCTCCCTTAGATGCTCCTTCCATGAATTGTCCATAATGGCAAGAGTAATGCCCTTTTCAATAGCCAGTGATATTTCACGACCTTCTGTTTCATATGATTTTTGTAGATTAGCCAGCACATTAAGGGTTTTCACTCCATCCGATACAGGCACTGCAATATTTTGGTATTTATCGCCTGCATTTTCATATACTTCCTTCACAACGGGCAATGCCATTTGTGCTATCAAATCGCTTTTTTCTTTATATTCTCTCGTAGCAACGCTATAGAGCTGGTTGGTCAGGTCATCGAGTCTGTTTTCGATAAATTCGTCTTCGGAAAAAGGCGGTTCAAAGCCGAATGTACGTATGAGTTCAAATTTAAATCCCTCATAGTCAAGTGCATCGCGATAGTCTCCGACAAGCTGCTCGCAAACATCAAACATCATGTTAGCCAGGTCAACGGCAAGTCTTTCACCAAACAGTGCATTTCGTCTTTTGGTATATATAACTTCACGCTGGGCATTCATAACGTCATCATATTCCAGCAAACGTTTACGGACACCGAAATGGTTTTCCTCCACTTTTCTCTGTGCTCTTTCGATTGATTTTGTGATCATCGAATGCTGGATAACTTCTCCTTCCTGTATTCCTAATCTGTCCATTATACGTGAGATCCTGTCAGAACCGAACACCCTCATCAGGTCATCTTCCAGTGATACAAAAAACTGTGAAGTGCCGGGGTCACCTTGTCTTCCTGCACGTCCTCTGAGCTGCCGGTCTACCCTTCTCGATTCATGCCTTTCCGTGCCAACTATTGCCAAACCACCGGCTTCCCTGACACCCGTTCCCAGCTTGATGTCAGTACCACGACCTGCCATGTTGGTAGCTATCGTGACATTGCCGGCAATACCGGCTTCCGCAACAACCTGTGCTTCCCGCTGATGATGCTTTGCATTTAAAATGTTGTGTTTTATCTTACGCAATTTGAGCATCTTGCTTAAAAGCTCCGAAATCTCAACAGATGTGGTTCCAACAAGAACAGGCCTGCCGTTGCTTATCAAATCCGATATTTCTTCTATCACCGAATTATATTTTTCACGTTTAGTCCTGTAAACAAGATCCTCCTTGTCAATACGTATTACAGGCTTATGAGTCGGAATTACCACAACATCAAGCTTATAGATGTTCCAGAATTCTCCGGCTTCGGTTTCAGCCGTACCTGTCATCCCGGCAAGTTTCTCATACATGCGGAAATAGTTCTGCAGCGTTATAGTGGCATAAGTTTGTGTTGACGCTTCCACTTTCACATTCTCTTTTGCTTCAATAGCCTGATGGAGTCCGTCGGAATAGCGCCTCCCTTCAAGAATACGACCGGTCTGTTCGTCAACTATTTTCACTTTGTTGTCCATTATAACATACTCGGTGTCTTTTTCAAACAAAGTGCAGGCTTTTAATAACTGGTTTATGGTATGTATCCTCTCCGATTTTACGGAAAAATCATTTAATATCCTGTTTTTCTTTTCAAGCTTCTTTTGCGCATCAAGGTTTGATTTTTCCAGTTCAGCCATCTCGGCGCCAATATCGGGCAGTATGAAAAACTCCGGGTCGTCGCTGTCGCTGGTAATCAAGTCAATACCTTTATCGGTAAGCTCTATGACATTATTCTTTTCTTCTATCACAAAATATAATTCATCATCGATAATATGCATATTCTTACCCTGTTCCTGCATATATAAGTTTTCGGTTTTTTGCAGTATAGTTTTAATTCCGGGTTCGGAAAGCAGTTTAATCAACGCTTTATTTTTCGGTAAACCCCGGTGACATCTCAGCAACAGTTCTCCGCCTTTTTTTTCGTCGGGTTCACCTTCTTTTGGTAAAAGCAGCCGACGTGCTTCGGTCAAGAGGTTGTTTACAAGATTCCGTTGTGCGCTGACAAGTTTTTCTACTTTGGGTTTCATGAGGTGAAACTCATGTTTTTCACCTTGCGGGGTTGGTCCTGATATAATTAATGGCGTTCGTGCATCGTCAATCAATACCGAGTCAACTTCGTCTACAATAACGTAGTTATGCGGGCGTTGCACCAGTTCGGCGGGATTACGAGCCATGTTGTCACGCAAATAATCAAAACCAAACTCGTTGTTGGTGCCATAAGTAACATCCGCCCTGTAAGCATTCCTGCGCTCTTCCGAATTGGGCTCATGCTTGTCAATACAGTCAACCCTAAGTCCGTGAAACTCATAAAGCATCCCCATCCACTCCGAATCACGTTTGGCAAGATAATCGTTGACCGTAACAATATGAACTCCTTTGCCTGGCAGTGCATTCAAATATACAGGCAAAGTAGCTACTACGGTTTTCCCTTCGCCTGTAGCCATTTCTGCAATTTTACCCTTATGCAGATGTATACCCCCGATAAGCTGAACATCATAATGGACCATATCCCAGGTTATCATATTACCGCCGGCCATCCATTGATTTTTATATACCACCTTATCTCCTTTGATATCAATATTACTCCGTGTAGCGGCAAGATTCCTGTCAAAATCGGTTGAGGTGGCCACCACCTCATCATTTTCCTTGAACCTCCGGGCTGTCTCTTTAACAACAGCAAAAGCCTCAGGCAATATCTTTTCAAGAATTTCATCGGTTTTGGAAGTAATTACCTTCTCCAGCTCATCAATCTGATCATAAATCTTCCTTTTTTCTTCAGGATCCATCTCGTAATTACCTTCTGCCATATCCTTGAGATCATTTATCGTATCCTCCTCCATTCGAATATGATCTTTTATGACCTTCCTGAATTCATCCGTCTTGGCACGAAGCTGATCATTGTCAAGCTCCTTAATGCTATCATAAGCTTCATGGATCTTTTCATACAACGGATGTATTTCACGAAAATCCTTGTCTTGCTTATTTCCGAAAAATTTTTGAACTAATTGTAACATAATATTTTTATCAGTATTTCAATATGGCAAATTATAATCATTTACTGAACAAACGAATATATTGGATGTTTCTTTCTTTTCATATAAAAAAACGTTAATCAGCAACAAGGTAAAGGACAAAAGGTATGAGCAACTAAAAAACAACAGAGTTAACAGGAAAATTACAAATATATTTAAATCAAAAAGCAAATTTAACCCAAATTTTAATATTAAAAGAGCCGGTTTAACCGGCTCTTATCTGATAATTATTTTTTTTAATTCAACCATTAATACTCATCTTCGTGAAAGAAGAAATCATCCTTAGTAGGATAATCGGGCCAAATGTCTTCAATACTTTCATACACATCACCCTCGTCTTCAATTTCCTGAAGATTTTCGATGACCTCCATTGGTGCTCCTGATCTGAGAGCGTAATCGATCAGCTCCTCTTTAGTTGCAGGCCAAGGTGCATCTTCAAGCTTAGAAGCTAATTCAAGTGTCCAATACATATGAATTAAGGTTTATTTTTTTTTGCAAAAGTAATTTATTTTCTGAATTAATCAAGAAAAAACAAAATTGTTTTAAGCAGTCTTATGAAAAGGTTTATCTTTTAAATTTTCATAATTTATTTTTTCATTGTAAATAAAATTATTCAATTTTTATTATTTTTTGTTTTTTGAGATCTTTGCCACTGTTAACGGCAAAATGCTGCGTATATAGTAATATTGGGTCCTGAAATCCGGCAACTGCAAAAGTAAAATGTTCAAACCATTTATTAATCCGGTTATTTTACAACCAATGAGCTGTTGTGCGGGTATGTATTATGACAACAAAACAATTCTTCTTTCTTTTTTATACCTTTGCATTTCCGAAAAACCTGAGATTAAAGTATGTCAAACAATATAAAGATTAAAAACAAAAAGGCTTCTTTTGAGTATCATTTGCAGGAGAAGTTTGTGGCCGGCATGGTATTGACGGGCACGGAGATAAAATCGATACGCAATGGCAAGGCAAGTATTAAGGAGGCTTATTGCAGTTTTGAAGCCGGTGAGTTATTTGTCAGGAATATGCATATAGCGGAGTATAATTACGGCACATATAATAACCATGATCCGAAGCGCGAGCGCAAACTATTGCTTACCAGGCGTGAACTGAAAAAACTTGAAACCAAAGTAACAGAAAAAGGATTTACCATAATACCTACCTTACTGTTTATAAATGACAAAGGACTTGCAAAACTTGAAATAGCCCTGGCAAAAGGCAAGAAAGTATATGACAAACGTCAGGATATCAAGAAAAAAGATATAAAGCGTGAGATTGAACGCGACAGGATCTAAGCACCCAAAGTTCAATTTTTAAACAGCAATTATTTTATTCATTCCATTTCTTTGAATCATCAACGGCAGGTTACAAATTGCCGGTTGCCGGCCTCCGAAAATTTAACAACCGTTTCATTTCTTACTCCTCCGAATCCTTTTTAGGCTTATAAATATATTTGACCTTCGTTCCAGGTTTTGGTTTCTTTCTTCGTTTTTCAGTCTGCCGGTCAAAGTATTCATCCCATTCTTCCAGTGTTTTACCCTCTATCAGCTCATCTTCATCATTTTCGTCATCTTCCAGTTCCCAATCATATAATTTACGTTGCGGTCCTTCTTTCCTGTAGAAAAAGGCAAGTACTATTCCTGCCAGCATTCCCGTAAGGTGCCCTTCCCATGACACGCCCTCCCTTATCGGCAATATACCCCATATCATACCCCCGTATAGAAAGGCAATCAGCAATGATATTGCCATTAAACGATGATGCCGCCTGATAATACCGCTTACGAACAAAAAAGCAGCCATCCCGTATATTACACCGCTGGCACCAATATGATACGACTCCCGCCCTATCACCCACAACCAGATGTTGCCTATCAGCCAGATCAAAACCAAAACACGAAGCCCAATCCTGTTATAAAAATAAAACAGCATTGCCGTAAGAATAAATATGGGTAAGGTATTGGATATCAAATGAGAAAAGTCGCCATGGATTAAAGGCGAAAAAAATATGCCCGGCAACCCTTTTAAAGACTGAGGATAAACACCAAGAAAAGAAAGCTTCGCGCCGATAATAATTTCAAAAAGCTTAACAAACCAAATTAAACAAACAATAACCAATCCGTATGATAAAGATCGAACAAAAAATCTTTTCTCTTCTTCAACATCTTTATTCATAAATTGTTTTTCTTCGCTCAAAGTGTTATTTTTTTAGATTAAACCCTTTAAAATGACAAAGTTACAAATTGTTTTTTAATTTTTTAAATAGTAATTACTTAGTTTTCCTAAATAACTGAAGCCCGGACAACCAAAAATCGCTATCTTTGCAATATATATGCTCAACACTTCAAAGTATTTTTGAATGTTTGTTTTTTTTTTGAAAACGGTTAGATGTAACAATATAATATTGGTCTGCATTTTGTGGTTATATTGATAAATGTTTTCAGTTTGATAATAGAATTAAAAAATAATTAATAAAATCAGGAAAAATGAAACGTAACAAAGTTTTTCTCAGTTTGATTTTCATAATCGGTTTTCTATTTGCTTCAATTCATGTCAATGCCCAGAAAGAGGAATTAGATGAAAACCATTTAAAAATCATTCGTGCAATTCAGTACATAAGTTTGGGTTATATTGAGGAAGTTGATGAGGAAGAATTGGTTGAAGATGCTATACGGGGTATGCTTAAGGAGCTTGACCCCCACTCAGTATATCTTTCAAAAGAAGATATTCAGAAGGCAAACGAGCCATTAATTGGCAGTTTTGAAGGTATAGGCATACAGTTTAACATTATAAGGGACACTATTGTTGTAATATCACCTATTCCGGGGGGTCCGTCGGAGAAAGTAGGTATTATGCCAGGCGACCGTATAGTAAAAATAGACGGTGAAAATTCTACCGGCGGTTTGATCAACAACACGTATGTACAGAATAAATTGCGTGGTGAAAAAGGTTCAAAGGTTAATGTCGGCATAGTAAGGCACGGTGTGTCGGATATACTTGATTTCACCATTACACGCGACAAGATACCGATAAACAGCCTTGATGCTGCGTTTATAGCGGCTCCTGATATCGGGTATATCAAGCTCAATCGCTTTTCCCGGACGACGATGCAGGAATACCGCAAAGCATTTAACGAATTGCAAAACAAAGGCATGAAACATCTGATACTCGACTTGAACTACAATTCAGGCGGCTACCTTGATGTAGCAATAGATTTGACCAACGAATTTTTTGAGAGGGATAAAATGATAACATATGTTAAAGGCCATGCCACTCCAAGGCAGGAGTTCAAGTCGAGGGCAACAGGCAATTTTAAAGAAGGCAAACTGGTAGTTTTGATAAACGAAGGGAGTGCATCTGCCAGTGAGATATTGTCGGGTGCTGTACAAGACTGGGACAGGGGATTGTTGGTAGGCAGACGCACTTTTGGTAAAGGGCTGGTGCAAAGGCCATTCGAACTGCCCGATGGATCGGTAATACGACTGACTACCGCTATGTATTACACACCATCCGGAAGAAGTATCCAAAAACCCTATGAAGAAGGTATTGAAAGTTATTACAATGAACTTGCAAACAGACTGGAAAGCGGAGAATTGATCAGCCCCGAAAAATTAACCTTTCCGGATTCTCTGAAATACGAAACCGCCAATAATAGAATAGTATACGGAGGAGGTGGTATAATGCCCGATTTCTTTATTCCAATTGATACTAACAGAATATCTGATTTCCACGCAAAACTGCATCGTAGCGGAGTTCTTAATTCGTTCGGTTTTGATTATGCAAATAATAATCGTCAAGAACTTCTTGAAAAATATCCCGAAGTTGAACTCTATATAGACAAATTTGAGGTGGATGAGGAAATTATAAATGAGCTGGTAACTTATGCCGACAGGCATGATGTGCCAAAAGACCCGGAAGAATATGAGAATGGGGATGAACACATAATTCACCTTAAAAATCAAATAAAAGCACTAATTGCAAGGAATATCTGGGATTTTGGTGCTTATACCCAAATTATCATGCAGGAAAACGAAAGCTTTAACCGGGCATTGCAAATTATACAGGATGATACGTTCAGTAAGCTTAATATTAATTACTGATTAAACTATTTGCCTTTATTTGCATTTCATATTTCAGTTAAGCCGGTTACGAAGGGATATAATTTACTGTAACTCAAAAAATATGGATTGGAGCTTGTTGGTTTTTGCTGTATTTTTATTTAGTTTTTTGCTGCAATTTATCTATCAGTGGGTTTTTTCCGGCAGGCTTATATTCCACAAACCGACATATGCCAAAGGAAAATTAAATCCTGTATCAGTAGTAATTTGTGCAAAAAATGAATATTCAAACCTCAAAAAACACCTTCCGGCCCTGTTGGAACAAAAATATCCTGAATATGAAGTAGTATTGGTTGACGACAGTTCAACCGACGATACCAGGGATCTGTTGAAGAAATTCAAAGAAAAATATCCGCATCTGAAAGTAATAAATCTTAATCACAATGTTAATTTTCTGAAAGGCAAAAAACTGCCTTTGTCAGTAGGAATAAAATCAGCAAAACACAACACCCTTGTTCTTACCGATGCCGATTGCTATCCGGCATCGTCATCATGGTTAACGAATATGCAAAAAAATATTTCCAGCAACAATGAAATTGTTTTAGGCTATGGGGCGTACGAAAAAAATAAGGGATTTTTAAACTCATTAATAAGATATGATACGCTGTCTATTGCAATGAATTATTTTGCATTTGCCCTGGCAGGGTTACCATATATGGGTACAGGCAGAAACCTGGCATACAAAAAAGACCTCTTTTTCAGAGCAAAAGGATTTACATCGCACTACCACACAATTTCTGGCGATGACGACTTGTTTGTCAATCAAATGGCCACCGGAAAAAATACAACCATCGAATCAAACCCGGACAGTTTTACGGTTTCAGTACCAAAAAATTCTTTTAAAAGTTGGTTTTTTCAGAAAAAAAGACATTTTTCCACAGGAAAACACTACAAAAAAAAGCATAAATTTTTGCTTGCACTCTTCGGTATAAGCCATTTTATGTTTTATGTATCTTTGATTATGGTATTTTTATTCACAAAATACTGGCTATGGGGTATTATTTTGTTCATTATCAGAACAATAGGATTGATGATAAATTATTATTATTCATCGAAAATGTTTAATGAAAAGATATTATTTTTATTTTCGCCGATATATGATATATTTTTTGCATTTTTAAATCCGGTTATATTGATAACAGGTTTTTTATACGGAAAAAATAAATGGAAGTAAATCCAAAATTAACGGAAAAAGCTCAACGCGATCATAAGCTTGTCAGGGATGCCGTAGAAAAGGGCAACCAACAGGCTTTTGCTCAACTAATGGGTTATTATAAGGATACCATTTATTTTATGTTGCTTAAAATGACCGGCAGCAATATTGATGCTGAAGATTTGACCATAGAAGCTTTCGGCAAAGCATTTAAGAATATCAAACAATATACCCCTGATTATGCATTCAGCACATGGCTTTTCAAAATAGCTTCCAACAACTGTATTGATCATATACGCAAGAAAAAGAAGAATGTGCTGGCACGTGAAAAAAACGAAGAAATTGACGAACAGAAATCTATAAGGGAAATTGCTGCCGAACAAAGCGACCCCGAAGAAAAGTTTATTAAAGATCAGAAAGCTGAATTAATGCGTGAAGTTGTCGAAAAACTTAAACCAAGATACCGCAAACTTATTGAACTGAGGTATTTTAAGGAATTATCCTACGAAGAAATTTGCCAGGAACTGGAATTACCGCTTGGTACGGTTAAAGCACAACTTTTCCGGTCAAGACAACTATTATACAATATTTTGAAAAGCAACCGGGAAAAAATGTAGTACATTGTTATTGTTTAATTCTTATCTGTAAGGTTTTTTCTCATGCGGATTTGCGCAGACATTTAATAAAAAGATAAGGTCACTAGCGTCCGATTAAAATTTTTAAAATTGTTTATTTTCTTTTAATACCAGTCATTACAAAAGAAATTATAATTATTTGATTATAAACTTAAATTAATTATAGCCACTAAGACTCAAAGACTCACAAAGTGCTGAATTACAGCACGTAACACTTAGTGTTTCTTTGTGTTTTGGTGTCTCGTTGTGGCAAGATTAATTTTAATCGGACACTAGTGAGATAAGGTTTATTCTAATGCGCATTTGAACAAAACATATAAGAAAAGGTAAGGTTAAATTTTGATTGTAATGAAAATAAATTGGTGAAAGATAAGTTTGCATGCACATTTAATAAATAAACAAAAAATTATTCCTGCAATTACAATGTTTTACCTATCTTTGAAACTGCATGTTTCAATATTAATACATAGACTTTTTCATCAAGTCAAATTCAAAAATGATTAAAATTGAATATTTCATACAAAAAGTTCAGGAGCATAAAGCTTTAATTTTAAGTAGTTTACATTTTTTCTTTGCAACTGTTACAACTCTGCGAAAAACCAAAACGACTTTTCAGAGTGAACTCAATATTATTAAATAACAATAATATAACCGGATGAAAAAGATCAGCATTAAATCATTGTCTTTAACCATTATTATGCTATTAATTTCCTTTTGCCTGCCGGCTGATGCTCAAATAAGGTACAGCGAAACGGATACCATAGACGGTATTACCATAATGTACCGCTGGCAACGTTCCAATATCTTCAAACAAGACAGCCGGACCATTCTGAACCTTCGTCTGATAAATACCAATGATCATCCGGTAAATATAAGCTTTGCCGTAGGTTTTTATAAATCGGCAATCCTGGTTCACGAGAGTGAAGACATTAATAAATGCTTCGCGCCGGGTCAAAGTAAACGCGGCGGGCCGGCAGGCTTAAGGTTTCAGTCAGAAGAAATTACTATTGAAGACATTGAATCTGACATATTTGACTGGGGCTTCACATATTTTGATGTAGAGAAAACCGATGAGTGCCCGTAAAAGAGTTATGAATCATAAATATTGCCAATAACAAATTACCGACGGACCAATGACCAACAACCAATAACCAATGATCCGGCACCGCAGAATCGCTGCAGCTCAATGCAGACCAGGTGGTTAAACAAATAAACAAAACGACTATATGGACTTAAAGGATTTTCAGAAAGCTGTTTTACAGGGTATTCCCGACAAATTGCCTGAGCCGCAACCCTATGATGCCAGTATCAATCATGCACCGAAACGAAAAGATATAATTACCACTGAAGAGAAAAAGCTTGCACTAAAAAATGCGTTACGTTATTTCCCCGTAAGGCATCATAAGGTTCTTGCGCCCGAATTTCTTGATGAGCTTCAGAATTACGGGCGCATATACATGTACCGGTTTCGTCCCCGTTATGATATCACTGCCCGCAGCATTAGTGCTTTCCCTCATAAATCAAAGCAGGCAGCCGCCATCATGTTGATGCTTTGCAATAATCTTGACAATGGTTTGGCTCAGCATCCGCATGAGCTGATCACTTATGGAGGCAATGGTGCGGTATTCCAAAACTGGGCTCAATACCTGCTTACCATGAAATACCTTGCTACCATGACCGACGAGCAAACCCTTGTGCTCTATAGCGGTCATCCTGTGGGCTTGTTCCCGTCGCACAAAGAAGCTCCAAGGGCAGTAGTCACCAACGGTATGATGGTGCCCAACTATTCAAAGCCCGATGACTGGGAAAGGTTTAATGCACTGGGAGCAACACAATACGGTCAAATGACTGCCGGATCATTCATGTATATCGGACCGCAGGGAATTGTACACGGCACTACTATCACCATACTCAATGCGGGACGGCTGATAAGATCGGGCCGGGATGGGCTGGCCGGAAAAGTATTTGTAACCAGCGGGCTCGGCGGCATGTCAGGCGCACAACCAAAAGCCAGCGTTATCGCAGGCGCGGTGAGCGTAGTAGCGGAAGTAAACCCTAAAGCACTCAACACAAGATATTCGCAGGGATGGATTGATGAAGTATTTGATGATTTAAACCCGTTGATCGACAGAGTAAACGATGCACGCGGCAATAAAGAAGCCGTGTCGCTTGCCTACAAAGGCAACATAGTTGACCTGTGGGAAAAACTTGTTGAAAAGAATGTTAAAGTTGACATGGGCTCAGACCAAACATCATTGCATAATCCTTATGCAGGCGGCTACTATCCCGCCGGACTCTCTTTTGAAGAAGCCAATATGATGATGGCGGAAAACCCGGATAAATTCAAAAAGCATGTTCATCAATCTTTGAAAAGGCAAGTAAAAGCCATTAATACGATGTCGAAACGTGGCATGTATTTCTGGGATTACGGCAATGCCTTTTTGCTTGAAGCGGGGAGGGCAGGCGCCGACATATTCAATAAAGATGGTAAATACAAGTATCCGTCTTATGTGCAGGATATAATGGGGCCATTGTGTTTTGACTACGGATTTGGCCCGTTCAGATGGGTATGCACTTCCTCAAAGCCTGAAGATTTAAGAGTTACCGACCACATAGCGGCAAACGTTCTGGAAGATATGATGAAGTCGGCACCTGGAGAGATAAAAATGCAGTTATCGGACAATCTTCGCTGGATAAGACAAGCCGAAGAAAACAGGCTGGTTGTCGGCTCACAGGCAAGGATCCTATATGCCGATGCGGAGGGCAGGATAAGAATTGCAAGAGCCTTTAACGATGCTATACGCGACGGGCTGGTTTCTGCTCCCATTGTTTTAGGCAGAGACCACCACGATGTTTCCGGGACCGATTCACCCTACAGGGAAACTTCAAATATCTATGATGGCTCTCAATTCACCGCCGATATGTCTGTTCATAATGTCATCGGCGACAGCTTCAGGGGCGCAACATGGGTGTCGATACACAATGGCGGGGGCGTCGGATGGGGTGAAGCAATCAACGGTGGCTTCGGCTTATTGCTCGATGGCTCGGCAGAAGCCGGCAAACGACTGGAATCAATGCTATTCTGGGATGTGAATAACGGCATCGCACGAAGAAGCTGGGCAAGAAACAAAGAAGCAATGTTTGCAATCAACAGAGCCATGAAACATAAACCATCGCTGAAAATAACTATGCCCAATATTGCAGATGATGAATTGATCAACAAACTGTTCTGAACAAATATACCGTGAAAAAACAATTTTTAACAATACAAATTCATTACTGGTCAAAAACTTATAAATAATATGAAAAATTCTGTCAAACAATTAATAGTTGCATGTACGGTTGTCGGTTTTTTAATGTTCGGTTGTGAAATTGATGATATTCATGATGACCTTGATCCGGTCGAAAAATTTCTGGGAAAGTGGAAGTGTGAAGAATCGAGTGTGGTATATGGTGACGGCTACAACTACGACGTAGAAATAACGCGCAATCCACAAAACAGCTATGAAATTCTTATCGCCAATTTTTATTTTCAGGGTATGCAGGAACAAGCCGTTGCTTTGATAACGGGAAATGTTCTTACTATACCAAAACAAATAATATGCGAGGAAGAAGGCGGTATCGAAATTAAAGGAAATGGTATTTATGAAAACGGTGAAATTAACCTGGAACATACGGCTTTTACTGGTGCTGATATGGACACCGTAATAGCAAAATACTACAGGGATTAACAGTCTAATCTTCCTCTCTCGGCAATTCTTCCGGAAAAAATCTGCCGGGTTCCGTCTTTTCAGCAGGCTTACGGCTCTCGATAATACTTATATTATTGAGTACCTCCTCATTCAGATATGCCATCTTATCCCTGTCGAGCGAATAACATTCCAATGCCTTATTAAAAGTTTCCCTTGAAATATCATGTTTTTTAAATAACCCCGCATATAAATAGTGCAAAGAATCTTGAATTTCCGGCCTGGAACGCGCAGTGATTTGAATATAAGCCTCCAGAAGATAGAGGTCGGTCATGATCTCAACCATCTTTTCCTTCTCAATCAGCCTTTCACACTTACCCTTGCCAGAAAAAAAAGTACAAGATAGTAATGAAAATAAAATCACCCAAACATATAATAACCTCTTCAAATTATTAAACCGGAAAATATTTTTTGTGAATCTTCGCACCTTCATGCCTGTATGGTTATATTTCTTCTCAGGAGTAGATTTATAAGAATCGTTCATTTCGAAAAACATAACAGTTTTCCCTTATTTGATTCATTAATAACGTTTTTATTGTAAACATGTTTTCCATTAACGAAAGTATGAATTACCTGCGAATTGAATATTTCTTCTTCCAGAGGTGACCAGCCGCATTTATAAATAATATTATTCTTTTCGATCTTCCATTTTGAATCAAAGTCAACAATAGCAAGGTCGGCATAATATCCTTTACGTATGAACCCGCGTTTTTCGATATTAAAACATTTTGCGGGGTTATGACACATTTTAGCGGCAATAGTTGCGGGGTTTATCACTTTCTGATGAAAAAGCTCAAGCATTACCGTTAAGGAATGTTGCACCATAGGGGCACCCGAAGGGCATGAGAGGTATGGTTTCTGTTTCTCCTCACAGGTATGCGGAGCATGATCGGTAGATACGATATCAATTTTATCAGTATTGATATTTTTTCGGAGCGCTTCACGATCAATATATCCTTTAACTGCCGGATTCCATTTGATCAATGATTTTTTTACGGGGTAGTCCTCATCGGTAAACCAGAGATGATGAATGCAAGCCTCGGCAGTTATCTGTTTGCCGGTACCGCACGGAATATCAGAGAAAAGCTCTGCTTCCTTTTCGGTGCTAATATGCAACAAATGAAGCCTGGCTTTGTACTTCAATGCCAGGCTGACAGCGTTCAATGAACTCTTGTAGCAAGCTGTAGTGCTTCTTATAACAGGATGTAATTCAAAAGGTATATTATCCCCATACTCGGCTTTTGCTTTCAGCAAATTTTTCCTGATAATTTTTTCATCTTCACAATGAACGGCAATAAGCATTTTCACCTTATTGAATATTGCTTCAAGGCTTTCCTTATTATCCACAAGCATATTGCCTGTAGATGCACCCAAAAAGACTTTTATGCCGGGCACATATGACGGATCAGCCGCCATAAGCTCATTCAGGTTATTATTTGTTGCTCCGAGATAAAAAGAATAGTTAACCAGCGAGCTTCTCTCCGCGATATTGATTTTTTCTTCAAGTTTCTTAATGGATGTTGTTTGCGGATTGGTATTGGGCATTTCCATGATGGAGGTTACACCCCCTGCAATGGCAGCTTTCGACTCCGTAGCAATATCACCCTTATCTATCATGCCCGGTTCGCGAAAATGAACATGAGTGTCGATGATTCCCGGAAAAACATACAAACCACCCAAATCCAAAATCTTCACGCCGAAAGGCTCAGAATAATCATCTCTATATTCTATAATATCGGAAATATATTCGCCGTCAATTAAAATACCACCTTCGAAAACACGGCCTTCATTAATGATAACACCGTTTTTCAAATAAAGTTTTGAAGCCATATCAACGATTGATTATTTTTGAAAGTAATGATTCAGGCGGTAGCCGGCTCTACCTGTTTTTTCCTGTACCTTTTGAATATACTTTTCAATCTTAAAGAAATCACACCCAGCACCGCTTCCCTGAATATCCCCTTGCTCATCTTCGAATCACCCTCAGATCTGTCTGTAAAAATAATTGAAACCTCCTTGATCTTAAAGCCGAGCTTCCATGTAATATATTTCATCTCAATTTGAAAAGCATATCCGGAAAATCTTATTCTATCCAGATTTATTGCTTCAAGCACTTCTCTTTTATAACATTTAAAACCTGCGGTTGTGTCGCGTATTTTCATACCTGTTACCAATCTGACATATGCTGAGGCATAATACGACATCAATACTCTGCCCATTGGCCAGTTAATAACATTAACACCGTGAATATATCTTGAGCCGATGGCAAGGTCAAATCCTTCAACTGCACAGGTATTGTAAAGTCTTATCAGATCCGCAGGATTGTGCGAAAAATCAGCATCCATCTCAAAAATATAATTGTAACTCCGCTCAAGCGCCCATTTAAAACCCAATATATACGCAGTACCCAGCCCAAGCTTCGCTTCACGAACATCCAGGAACAACCTGCACTCAAACTCAGATAACAATTGCTTGACTGCCAGGGCCGTACCGTCAGGAGAATTATCATCAATAACCAATATATGAAAATCTTTCGGCAATGAAAAAATCTTCCTGATAAGCTTTTCTATATTCTCCCTCTCATTATATGTCGGAATAATTATTAAACTATCAGACACAACAAATTATACATTTTTGATTTTCAGTGTTTTAACTAAATAATATAGCCTAAATATGAAATAAGCCAAATTAAACTTTTTACCAACTTATCAAAAATAATGTTTTGTTTTTAAAACAAAAAATAATTTTGATATATTTAAGATTAAAAATGAAAAAAATCACTTATAGAGCCGTGGAAAGAATATTTTTTTCACGAAATTTTTTTTTCAAGCTGATCACTTTAAAAATATATTTTACATCTAATTATTAATTTTACTGAAAAATATGATCTTAAAATTAAAACATACGGAAAATGATTTACTTTGACAATGCGGCTTCGACACCTTTAGAGCCTGAGGTAGCCAAACTTATCAGTAAGTTGATTAGTGAAGAGTATGGAAATCCGTCATCGATACATGAGTATGGGCGGCGTTCAAAAATACTGATTGAAAATTCGAGGAAAAAAATTGCCTCTTTGCTTGGCGTTTCCTCATCTGAGATCATTTTCACGTCCGGTGGTACCGAAGCCAACAACCACATTTTGTGGAACTGCACACTCGGTTTGAAAATAATAAATTATATAACAAGCAGACTTGAGCATCCTGCAGTATTAAGAACACTGGAAAGTATTTCAAAACATTTTGATTTATCAATAAACTACGTAAATGTTGACCAGGCAGGCAATACAGATACCGGACATCTGAATGATTTGCTGGCAAACTCGCCTCGTTCCGTTGTAAGCCTTATGCATGCCAACAATGAAATTGGCAATCTGTTGCCTGCAAGCCAGGTAAAAAAAATATGTGATAAACATAATGCTATTTTCCATTCCGACACAGTACAAACTATTGGAAAATATCATATGAATCTACGCTCACTCGGTTTTGATTATGCTGTTGCATCGGCACATAAATTTCATGGCCCTAAGGGAGCCGGCTTTATTTATGCCGGATCGGGCGAAAAAATAAATCCATTTATAACAGGCGGAATGCAGGAGAGAAATCTAAGGGCAGGCACTGAAAACGTTTATGGTATAGCCGGGATGGCACTGGCATTGGAACTGGCTATGAATGATATTGAAAAAAACAGGAAATATATCTCAGGTTTAAAGCATAGGTTTAAGAAAAAAATACAGCAGGAATTTGCAGAGATCGAATTTTATGGAGATAACAAAAAAGAAGGACTTTATACCATCGTTAATTTACGTTTACCCACGAGTAAAAGTTTTGAAATGTTGCCTGTCAAACTTGACATTGAAGGAATATCCGTTTCGGGCGGAAGTGCTTGCAGTTCCGGCAGCAACAAGCCTTCCCATGTAATATCATCACTCGGGCTGAAACCCGAAAAACCATCTTTGAGAGTTTCATTCAGCAAGTTTAATAAACCCGAAGAAATTGACGAATTTGTAAAGACTTTAAAAAAAATAATTAGTGATTAAACGGGTGTGCCATATTGACAGGTTTTGCGCCTGTATATGACTGATTGTCAGACTGTTTTACACTTATCCTATCATTTTGACATTTACTTTTCAATGGCATTGGCTTTGTTATAATTAAAATGAAAATGTTTGGAATCAATTAAATGTTTAACCATAAAAAATAAAGGAGGGTTGAGATATGTTACCAACATTAAGAAGCAGATTAAACATGCCAAGCCTTGTAGATGATTTTTTCGGACGTGATTTCATGGATAATTTTTTCAGTGAAAGAACCGGGATAAATGTACCGGCTGTAAACCTTGCAGAGAATAACGATGAATACAGGATTGAAGTAGCAGCACCTGGTCTTGAGAAAAACGATTTCAAGATCGATCTCGAGAACGATGTATTGACCATTTCATCCGAAAAAGAAGTAAAAGATGAACAGAAAGATGAAAAGTTCATGCGCTGTGAATTCAATTACAGTAAATTCAGCCGTTCATTTACATTACCCGAAAGTGCCAATGTCGAAAAAATAAAGGCTAATCACAAAGACGGAATTCTTTATGTGCGGATTCCGAAGAAAGAAGAAACTAAGCAAAAACCACCCAAGCAAATTGATATATCATAAAGCAATGATATTTCGAATATCTAAAATATGATATATCGATTAGGCTTGAAAAAAGGGGGTGTATCAGAAAATAAACCGGGATGGTTGTTTAAAAGGTACACCCCCGGTATTAACCAATTATAATCGGAATAGCACAAACCAAAAAACTTTGACTTATGGCTGAATTAATTAAAAAACTTTACAAAGTACGTGACAATATTTCAGGGAAAGCCTTTCAACGAAGGCCCAATGAATTACCCTCATTTTACCAGACAAGCAGGGATTTTCCGGCAATGAATGTACTTGAAACCCGTTCCGGATACAGGATCGACATGGCAATCCCCGGTTTTAAAAAAGAAGATATAAAGATTGACTGCGATAAAGATGTTCTCGGCATAAAAGTTCATTACAAAGGACAGCAAGGGCGTTCACGTGATACAAAAGAGGGCGATCAGAAGTTTTCAATACTGAGAACCATCCGGATACCTGATGACACAAATAAAGATAAAATAAATGCATCAATGAAAAACGGGCTTTTGAGTATTGAGTTGCCGGCAAAAGATACTTCTGTCAAAAACAAAAGTATCTCTATAAATGTCGGGTAAATCTAAAAACATCAGAGGCAAGAAGATAAGGAGCCGGGGAAATTCCCCGGCTTTTTTTTCATAGGTTATAATACCATACCAGCTGAACCGCTAATCAAAAAACCACTATTTTAAATACATTTCATACACATGGATAACTTTTATAAATTATAATACCCTGTATTATAAGTTTTTGAAACGCCAAAAAACTGATTAATAAGAAATTATTTGTGATTTTTTAAATATATTTTAAATTTTGATTATTTTTGAATAATTTAATTTTAATTTCAAAATTTAACTCATAAAATAATAAAATATGGCTGCAAACCAATCTCACAGTCTGTTAAGGATTTATTTAAGTTCTACAGACAAAGACGCAAATTATCCCATTTATGAAAAAATCGTAGAGATCGCCAATGAGCACGGGGTTGCAGGTGCAACGGTGCTTAGGGGTGTGCTGGGCTACAAATCCAGAAATGAGCAAAGTTCATTAGATATTTCATTACAAAAGGAAAAATATCCGATAGTAATTGAAATAGTAGATAAAAACGAAAAGATTATTTCTTTTTACGAGAAGGTCAAGTCAAAGTTTGACAATATGACCAGGGGTTGTTTGATAACAATCGAAAGTATTGACATTTTATTGTACAAATAATCCGATAGCCTTTAAAAGCCGGTGCGGGAAAACAGCGCCGGTAAATTTTATATGTTGCCAGTGCGGCCGTTTTTTTGTCAAATATTAAAAACAAAGGTTTTTCACAACCTGTTTTTTCTTCGCCCGCTATAAAACCCGGTGCCCTGTATACATTTATAATTACACTACCTTCTTAGTGTCAGGATTTCTTTTCCACCTGCCGGATCATGCTCTGATTGAAGTTGTTCAAGTATCAGAATGTCTTTTTCTTTTTTCCTGATAAAATATTTAACAGTATGACCGTGTTCCGTAATAAGCAGAGCATCATCGGTCAGTTCCCATTCGAAAACAAAAACACCCGACTTCCCCAGTCCGTCGGAATAAAATGTAAGTTTTTCGCCTGTGTCGGTAAAGGTTTCCATCAAATCATATTCAATATATATTTCTGTCTTTTCAAGTCTCCATGTTCCGGAGATATCAAATACATTTTTTCTTTCAACACATGCTTTGAAAATAAAAATAGCCGTAATAAAAACGAAAAATATTCCTGCTTTTTTCATGATTATAGATATTTGTTGAATGTTCAGAACAAACAATCACTTGTCAAGACTTACATACCTTTACCGCAGATCATCTTATTACCAGTATGAATATGGTCTTTTATGAAACATATTGTATAAACATTCAATATCAAAACTTTTGAAGAGTTTTCAATAACTCGATAACATCTTCCTGTTTTTTAATCACATACCGGGCATCGGTTTTGAGCATTCCGACAGCTATAGACCAGGCATTTTCGGGCAAAGTATTAAACAGCATTTCATCAGACCAGCCTGAACCTATTCCCATGATAAAATCATAATTTTTACGTGAGATCCAGTGCATTGCAAGCTCTCCTTTATTTATACCTGCATTGCTCACCTCGATGGTTTTTCTGCCGTGTAAAACCTGTAAACCAATATTGGTAACCAAAGATAAAAGGTAATCGTTCACTTCTTTTGACAAAAATGAAGCCTGCAATATATCCGCCTTATGATAATGCCATGAAATGGAATACTGTTTTTCTTCAATAAATGAGCCGGGCAGCCGGTCGGTATATAATTCTAATATCGGCAAAATCTCTTCTTTCCATTCATTTGATATAGGTTTAAAAAGTTTCCATTCCTTACTTTCGGCATCACGAATCCATATTCCATGTTCGGCGGTAATATTCACAGGCGCTTCTCCAAGCCATGCATCCAGTTCATCTTTACTCCTGCCGCTGCTTATGACAATGTCGGTTTTGTCATTTTTTTCAATATTCTTAAGAAGATTAATCAAATCAGCAGAAGGGCCGGCATTTTCAGGAAATTTGACATAAGGCACTAATGTGCCGTCATAATTGACTAACACAATTCTTCTTGCAGCTTTTTTATAATCTTCAATTAACCTGTCTGCAATTTCAGGTTTAAGAAATTTTTCCTCAGCAGTAATTGTAGAAGCTTTATATATGTCCAAAAGATTTTCTACGAAATCATTAGCCCACCTGGTAACATTGTAACGTTTCAGTCTTTTTTGCATTTGTTCATTACGGTGTATTTGATCCTCTTCCGGCATATTCAGTGCTTCATATATGGCATCGGCAATTTCACTTACATTATTGGGATTTATGATTATTGTTTCACTAAGCTCTTTAGCAGCTCCCGCAAATTCGCTTAAAATCAGCATTCCTTTCCCGTCTTTTAGAGAAGCTACATATTCTTTAGCCACAAGGTTCATCCCGTCTCTCAGAGGAGTTATAAGCGAAACATCGCTCATACGGTACTGCGCTATAAGTTGCTTGTGAGGTAAAGATGTATATTGATATATGATAGGTGTCCAGTTGACAGTACCATAATTTCCGTTAATATTTCCTACCAGCTCATCAAGTCTCCTTTTTATCTGTTTATAAGCGGTAACTCCCGTTCTGGAAGGCACCAAAATCATGTTCATAAATACCTTGCCATGCCATTCAGGGTTATTTTTCAAAAACAACTCAAAGCCCTGCAGACGTTTTACAATACCCTTGGAATAATCAAGACGGTCAACCGAAAGAACTATTTTGGGCTGCCCTGCTCCGGGCTTGGCCGAATGATAAGGTGATACATCCATGTTGTGAAACTTGTTGTATTCTATTCCCATTGGAAAAGTACCCACCCTTACCATCCTGTCGGGCAGGTCAATAGTGCCCATATGATTTTCTATTCCTAAGATCCTTAATACTGTATGCAAAAAATATTGCGCATAATCATGAGTATGAAAGCCCACAAGATCAGCACCTAACAATCCCTCAAGTATTTGATTACGGCTCTCTTTAGGAAACAGCCGGTACATTTCATAGGAAGGAAATGGTATGTGCAGAAAGAATCCGACGGGGTTATTAATTTTTTTACGCAACATAGCGGGCAAAAGCATCAGATGGTAATCATGAACCCAAATGATATCCCCTGACTTAGCGATCTTGAGCACCTCATCACAAAATATCTCATTCATATTTTTATATTCATCCCAATACTCATTTTCAAAGTTTGCATAGTTAGGAAAATAATGAAAAAGCGGCCAGATGGTTCTGTTGCAAAAACCATAGTAAACCTTATCCATCAGTCTTTGTGAAAAAAATACGGGAGATGCTTTGTATTCCTTTTGCACCTTTTCACTTATAAAATCTTCGTCTTCTTTCTGTACTGTTGTTCCCGGCCAGCCCATCCATATATAATCATCAATATCGGATTCCGATTTACCCAAACCAGCAAGAAAGTCGCTCAATCCCGAAACAAGCCCGCCTGCACTTTTTGTAAATTTATATTCGTTTTTCTCTTTATAAACCGATACAGGCAAGCGGTTAGAAACGATTAATAATCTCATTGTTATTATTTTTTAAAGTTTAAATTCTTTTGTGTCGTTAGTTTCAAATTTATATGTTTCTCCTCCAACTCCAATTGTCACAGGATTTGCCCATCCCTTATCAAAGTCGATGATGATCCTTTTATGATTGATATTCAGTTTCATCCAATGGCCACGATAGCGCATACGGAAACTCATGGAATTGATATCGTCAGGAAGATGCGGGTTAAACCACAATATATCATCACGGATTTCCAGACCGGTATAGCACCGTTGTATAATATCGAGCGTTCCTGCCATAGCTCCCAGGTGAATACCCTCATGGGTAGTGCCGCCCTGTATATCCTTAAAATCACTCATCAGTGCTTCACGGAAACGATTCCATGATTCCTCACGATGCAACCTTGCATATACCCAGGAATGTATAACCTGGCTTAAAGTAGAACCATGAGCCGTACGTTTATGATAGTATTCTATGTTGTTGGGGATTATCCCGGCTTCAAAATCATAACCCAGCTTATTGAAAATTCCTTTCAGCTCTTCTTTCGAAAAAAGATAAAACAACATCAACACGTCTGCTTGTTTACTGGCCTTGTAATGGTTGCATGAATCACCTTCACTTTCAAGGATGCGATCGAGGCGAAGAGCTTTGCCATACTTTTTATGATAATGATCCCAGTCGAGTTCTTTGAGCTTTTCATAGCCTTCAAACTGCATTATAATATTATTCTCGTCGACAGGCACGTACATTTTCTTTGTAATATCTTTCCATTTTTCAATGTCTTCGGGGGTAAAGCCAATATTTTTTTCCAGGTCTTTACAACAGTTTTCACCAACCAGTTCCATTAAATCCAGTGCGTGCTGTATTACCCATACAGCCATTATATTTGTATAAGCATTGTTGTTTAACCCCGGCTTTTCCGAACCGGGATAATATGTATGGTATTCATCAGGACCCATTACACCGTGTATTTCGTATCGCCCTCGTTTTTCGTTAAATTTGGTAATGCTTGACCAGAACAAAGCTGCAGAAAGTACTATTTCTGCCCCGTGCGAAATAATAAAATCAATATCCTCAGTGCTTTGATAATAATGCCACACATTAAAAGGAATAGCTGCATTCACATGATATTGAAGATGAGATACATCCGGCAGCCATCTTCCTGACCTGGGGTTCAGGTGCAACTTTTGAGTTTCCTCCCTCCCGTTGCTGCCGCTTTGCCACGGAAACATCGCTCCCCTGAAACCTGCTTCTTTTGCCATAAAGCATGCTTCGGGCAGCCTGCGATAGCGATACATCAATAATGAACGTGATAATTGCGGATATTGCAGGTTAATAAAAGGTAAAATATAAAGCTCATCCCAGAAAATATGCCCGCGGTACGCCTCTCCATGCCAGCCACGGGCAGGAATGCCTATGTCTTTTTCAATGCTCACCTTCGAAACCGTCTGAAACACATGAAATATATGCAAACGTATCACCAATTGCTCCAAACTACCGTTTGCATCAACCTTAATATCATTGTAATGCCATATTTGCCTCCATAATGTTTTATGCTCTTTCAGTATTTTGTTAAATCTTCCAAGCCGGCCGAGCCAGGTGTACGCTTCGGTCATCGGATCACTTATTGCAAAATCACGGGATGAATATAAAGTAATAAATTTTTCAATAATAATAGATTTTTTTTCCTCGCATGTCATTTTAAAATCTCCGGCAACAAAACCTTTTTTTTCAACTACCTGCTGTTTTACATCCTGCTTCTTCTTATCAATATATATCTCTGTCCTGGCAGCCTGTGCCAAATGTATCCGCGATTGTTTGCTGCGACTTAATAAATAAATGCCATTATCGTTTATTTGCCCCTTTTCAAGTATTACAATATGATCCTGGTTTAATTCGCTGTATCGTTTTACATTATTATTTATTATATCCCCGTCAATTCCCGAACGTATTGTTATATCACCCGACCAGTTTTCCGGCGTTAATTGCCATTGAATAACAGCAGCATGATAGTTGTACATTGAAAATATCCTGCGGCTTATTATATTGGTTTCTCTTTTTTTGCTGTCACGGAACCTCATCCTGCGCTCAAGGATACCCTCCTTCATATGCAGACAGGTGTCAAACTGCAGGATTTCAACTTCTTTCAGGCTAAACCAATCACCGTCATTTATCTTATATGTAAGATATAGCCAGTTAGGCCAGTTTACAAGATCTTCATTCTCGATAACTTTACCCTGTATCTCGGATTTCATCCTGTTATATCCGCCTGCAAGGTAAGTGCCGGGATAGTTGTATTCATTGTCTTTTTCCATTTCCAGTGCACCCCGGGTGGCAAAATAACCATTACCCAAAGTACAAAGTGCTTCCTGCAAAGGGTGTTCTTCTTCATTAAATCCTTTATATGTTACTGTCCAATCCATACTATATTAAACATGTTTTTGTGAATTATTAAATGAAATTTTATCTCTCTTTCTGCCTGCCTGTAAAAAAACATCTTATTTATCGAATTACGAATGATTTACAAATTACAAAGCGTCATTGAATCACAAATTATTATGTGACCAGGGTTTATTTATTAACATGTCTGTTTTGTTGAGATATTAGTGTTTAGACAACCTTTATTTTCTGATCATATATTGTAATTTTACAGATTTAGCTGTGTAAATCCAGTAATTTCTTAAAAAACTCTCTGACCTGGAAGACATTTTTCAGGGAATAGGAGGCGTTGGTTTTTTGTCCATGGCTTCCTACCATTATTCCCAAACCATTATCTTTCAATGTTTTAAAAGCGTCCTCATCGGTAATGTCATCACCGATAAACACAGGAATAATATCATCTTTTTCTGAGAGTTCGAGCGCATCCATAATCCACTCAACGGCTTTTCCTTTATGCCAATCAATATCGGGTTTGATTTCAACAATTTTTTTTCCTTCACCGGTCTTATGTCCCGGATATTTTTCAATTAATTCATTTACAATATCATAAACAGCTTTTTCATCTTCCGGTCGTGCATTTCGGTAGTGAAGCCCTATGGCATAACGTTTTCTGTCAAGTTGTGTACCGACGGTTTTTTCTTTCAGCAGTTTTTCTGCTTCCTTTTCTATTTTATCAAGTCTGGGGATTATTTTCTTCGAGTCAGGATGTTCCATTGAAATACCATCCAGTCCGGAAATAATATATCCATGGCTTCCCGCATAAATTATTTCATCCAGTTTAACAAGGTTTTCAACATCTTCCTTATCACGGCCTGTAACGATAGCCACCGTATATTTCTCGGCCAGCTTTTGCAAAGTCTCCTTCATTTGCTTAGAAATTACCGCATCTTCCGGACGCGATACGATTGGAGTTAATGTGCCGTCGTAATCCAGAAATATTACCGGCTCTTTTTTGCTCAGAATATCAAATATCTCTTTATTATCCGGGAATACAGGTATGCCCGGGCGTGAGAAATATTCTTCAATTAATTCCTTATCGGTAATATCGAGTTCATCAAAGCTGTCTATAGTAAAGTCGGCTCCGTTTTCAAGCAAGTCATCTTTATTATCAAACCTGTTAACACCCACCACAAGGGCAAAATAGCCGCTCTGACCTGCCTGCACACCTGATATTGCATCTTCGAATACAACAGAGTATTCAGCGCGCGCATTCAGCCTCTTTGCAGCTTCCGTAAAAATATCGGGGTCGGGCTTACCCTTCAGACCAATATCTTCCGATACGGCACCATCAACCCTTGTATCAAACAAATCATCAATACCGGCTACTTCAATGATCTTTTTACAGTTCTTGCTTGACGACACAATGGCAGTTTTCATACCCATCTTTTTCCAGATCTTCAATTTCCCGACAGCATCCTCATAAACATCAACGCCATCACGCTCGAGAACCTCATTAAAAATCTCGTTTTTCATATTGCCCAAAGCGCAAATGGTTTCCATGCCCGGTGGGTCATCACTATTTCCCCACGGCAACTCTATATTCCTTGAATTAAGAAAACTCCTTACCCCCTGATAGCGGGGCTTGCCATCGAGATATTTCTGGTAATCATTTTCCGACATGGAAGCCTGTTTACCATATTTTTTAACGTACTCATTAAAAAAACGATCAAACATCTCTTCCCACGATTTCTGATGTGTATTCCTTGTTTGAGTAAGCACTCCGTCAATATCAAAAATCAAAGCCTCCACAGGCAGATTGCCCGGATAACTTTTTAAAGCACAATTCATATTTTTATTATTTACGTTTTACAAACTAATTCAGCTTTAAGCCATCAAAGTTAAAAAAATATCAAAAATTCACAACAAACGCCTTTTTTGAGTTAATATTTTTATCTTTACAGGCAGAATATATGATCTTTTAATATTATAATCTGCCTGGATTTTTGTATAGAGAAATTTTAAAGATATTGACGCTATACCAGTGTCCGGTCAAGAATTAATCTTGCCGCAAAGACATTAACCCTGTTGGATATATGTTTTTCATATTAATATTGTTAGTTAACAAATTATCCAACAGAGCGGGATCTCAAAGCTTGTATTGAGCAAAGGGAAATAACTAAGCGTAAATTACAGCTTATCAGCTCTTTGTATTTTATGGTGTCTTTGAGTCACTTCGACAAGCTCAGTGCAAGCTTTGTGGCTACAATTAATAAAATCTTATAACCATTTATTTTTTTATGTTTTGTAATTACTGATATCAGAAGAAAGCATTAAATTTTTGAATTCTTGACCGTACACTATTGCAGGCATTTAAAATCTTATTAATGAAACCAAAGCAAAAGTTTTTTTCAGCCATATTTCACGGCCTGGCTATCTTAGTCTGTTTTTATTTTTCATCTTTACCGGCATTTGCCTTTAAAAATAATGACACATTGCATATCTATGAAAACCTCCACGTACCTTTAGATGACACCTTACATTTACATGCCGGAAAAGTAGTGATGTTCCATGGATATTATCATATTTCGGTTGAAGGCACAATAATGGCCGAAGGATCGGAAGAACAGCCCATTCTGTTTACCACAAAAGACACTCTGGGTTTATACAACACATACACCCAGGAAGGTGGCTGGAATGGTATAAGATTTTTCCATACAGACAATAAGGGCGCAGGGAAAAACACCTCCATACTGAAGCATTGTATTTTTGAATATTCCAAAGCTTCAGCTTTGGATTTCAAAAATGGCGGGGCTATAAGCATTGAGGGTGATAAAAATGTTTTAATAAAAAATTCTCTTTTTCAACATAATTACGCTTATGTCAATGGTGGCGCGGTGTATGCCAATGGCGCCAGCCCGGTTATTAAAAATTCTGAGTTTCGTAAAAATACGGCTTTCAGTCGATACCCTGAAATCATTTCTTATGGGGGTGCCATATACATTCTTGCAAGCAATGCAGAAATTTCCTGGTCATATTTTGAAAAAAATTATGCCGGTAATACGGGAGATGCTTCTGCCTTTGGTGGCGCTATTGCCGTTGTTGCATCAGACCCTGATATTTTCAATAATGTAATTTATGACAATGCTGCACCTGTTGGTGGAGGTATGAGCATTTTAAGCTCGACGGGAATAAATCCTATATCCAACAATCTAATAATAAACAATGAATCTACACTTGCCGGAGGGGGAATTGCTTTTTTAAATGCATCTCCGGTTATTGCCAATAATACCATTTTAAATAATACGGCATGGTCTCATGGCGGAGCATTATTTTTTTATAACGAAAGTTCGCCCAAATTTTATAATTGTATAATCCGTGAAAACAGTGCCTTTATAGGTAACCAGGTATTTATCTGGGACATTTCGGTTGCACATTTCTATAATTGCAATATTGAAGGAGGCTATGAAGCATTTGAGGGCGGTGTTGGATATGGTATTGTATATGAAGATAATATAGACGAAGACCCAATGTTTTTGAATGACGGGGAGCACCCTTATGCGCTTAAGCCGGATTCCCCATGCATTGATACCGGCTACGATGACAGTGATGAACTTGGTATCTATTATTTTGATCTTGCCGGGAATGAACGCTTCAGCGGTATAAGAATAGATATGGGTGCTTACGAATACCAACACTCAATTAATTACTATGAAGTTGCCATGAATAAAGAAGGTAAGGGTTCAACCGAACCCCCTGAGGGAAAACATGTTGTCGAAGAAGGGACACTGATCAACTTCGTTGCCACACCTCACGATGACTGGACATTTAAACACTGGGAAACCACTGCCGGGATATTCACAGAAAACCCCAAAGCAATCAAAATTTATCAGGATATTAATGTAACAGCAATATTTACACCCGCTTATAACGTTAATTCAATACAGCATACCTGTGCGGTTTTATATCCCAATCCGGTAAGTTCCGTTCTGAAAATCAGAATGAATGATTTTACTCCCGGTGAACTATTTACCATAAGCCTGATCAATTCTAACGGAGTAATTATCGATAATACAAACCTCACCTCTGATTCGCCGGGGCTCTCTGTTCCTTTTGATTTCGAAAAGATACCTCCAGGCATATATTTTATCAAAATACAAAATACAGGATATGAAAGGGTGTTTAAAGTTATAAATCATTAATGCAAGATGTCCGGCGAACCGGATTTTTTTTATTTGTCCGAAGATATTTTGCAAGCCCATCATCTGACAATTACTTCATCCTCTCATATTTTTCATATTTTTCCATGTACATTTCATAAAACAATCTGTGTTGGTCTTTCATATCGGTTTTTCTACCCTTAATGTACACTTGTTTTATTTGTGTTGAGAGATGCAGCAGGTTTCCGTCGGCAATGATTATCGAAGCATCTTTTCCTTTTTCGATAGACCCCATTCTATTGTCGATTCCAAATATTTGAGCGGGGTATAGTGTGATGCTTTTGAGGGCTTCATTTTCGGGCAACCCGTAAGCTACGGCAGCAGCGGCATGATTGGGCAGTCTAATGGTGTTAGCTGCCGATGCTTCTCCGGAAATGGCAAACCTGATATTTGCTTCGTGCAATTTTTTCGGAAGCGAAAGGCTCTGGTCGTAAGGCTCCCACTGGCGTGAAGGCCCTGAAAATACAGAATTTACGATAACGGGTATCTCCTTCTCTTTTAAATGAGGTATCACCATACCGGCCTGATTAACACCTGATAATATTATTTGCAGATCCTCTTTTTCTGCCCATTCAATGGCAGATTGTATTTGACGGTATTCGGAAGCATTTATAATAACCGGGACGTCACCTTCAAGAACAGGTATCATGGCTTCCCACCTGACGTCGGTAGCATGATAATACATACTGGAAGCCAGTTTTGCTTTATGATATCTGCGGGCCTTATAAAAGGCTTCATTCAATTTTCCTATAGCTCTATCCCTTTCTTCAACGTTTCTCATCGACGGCCAATTAATCACCATAGCTGCCGGTGCATGATAGACCATATCTTCCCATACCCAGCCATCGGTGAGCATTGCTGCAGCCATACCCGAAATTATGCCGCCTGCAGGTGTTACGACAGCCACCGCAATACCATGTGATCGTGCCAATGGAATATGACGGCTGGCAGCATTAAAAGCAACTTCAACCCTTACATTAGGGTTTATTTCTCCCAGCTCCCTTACATCAGTCGCCTCTCTTACCCTGAAAATCTCCATCAACCCAAGATAGGTGCCCGAATGGATCATGGCAGGATATAAATATCTGCCGCCCACATCCTCAATACGAGCATCATCAGGTATATCAACATCAGTACCAACAGCTGTGATCTTTCCATCCTTAAAAACAACCGTGCCGTTATTTATTATACCTCCCGAAACCGTGTAAACAGTACCATTTATTAATGCCACCGTCTCCTCCTGAACCGGAGACGGCATCTGCCCATACACCGTTGATGATAAGCATGAAATAAGCAGTAAAGAAAATAATATCGGATAAATAAAAGTTTTATTAAGCATATCAACATATTTTAATTTAAAGCCAAATTTTTAAACTAAGTATTGACCTTATGAAGTTTAATTTGTTCATTTATGCATTGCGATCTCGCTGTATTGCCTTGCAGGCTTCCGTGACGTTAAAAAATTTATATTTTTTTTGAACCTTAGCGGCTGAAAAAATGTTTTTCAGAACAGATTCATATATAAAATTAAATTCATTATATTAATCACTTTCCTGCACTTTATCAGTTAAATCATTTTTCAGTTTCAGCACCTCCCTGAGGGTTTTTCTGTCCTGTTTCCGGTCGAAATATTTTCTTCCGTCAACCCATGTTTGTTCGGCATATGCAAATCCGTTTAACGGATGTTCGTTCCATATGACAAAGTCAGCATGTTTTCCTTTTTCCAGGGATCCGACCACATGGTCAACGCCAAGTATTTTAGCCGGATTCAAGGTTACCATATTCATTGCTTCGATTTCGTTTACTCCTGTACCAGCTATTTTACCTGCTTCCCAGTGCATACGGGTAGCAAGGCGTGTATTATCCGAGTGCAATGATGTTAAAACTCCCTGCTCGGAGAGCAGTCGTGCATTATAAATAATAGCATCATATGCTTCCATTTTAAACGAGCTCCAGTCAGTCCATACTATTGCTGCCGCTCCGTGTTCACGAAGCACACCGGCAATCTTATACCCTTCAACGGTATGTTCGAAAGATGTTATTTTAAAGCCAAAGTCTTCGGCAATTCTTATTAGCATTATCATCTCATCATGGCGGTAAGCATGTGCATGCACTATACGTTTGCCTTCCAGCACTTCGAGCAGGGCTTCGAGTTGGAGGTCTTTTCTGTGCGGCAAGCCATAGCGCTGCTTCTCATCACGTTCTGTTTGATAATCCAGAGCTGCCTGGAAAGCATCTCTGATGATCTGCTCTGTACCCATACGAGTATCAGGATAGCGCTTTTGCAAACCTTTGACATTTTCACCCAAAGCAATTTTCAACCCGGGTTTAGCTTCTTGAAAGATCATATCATCGACCAGCCCACCCCATCTCATTTTTATCACAGCATCCTGTCCGCCAATTGGATTAGCAGAGCCATGCAGAATATTTGCTGCCGTTAACCCCCCTGCCAAAAGTCTGTATATCCAGATATTATTTGGATTAAGCACATCCCGGATCCTGGTTTCGGAGGTTATAACACTACCTGTTTCATTTGCACCGCCTGCTATACTGGTGTGCAAATGCGGGTCAATAAGGCCCGGGGTTACGTGCTTGCCCGCAGCATCAATGACAATACAATTAGGGGGTATCCCAATATCAATACCAACCTCAGATATTTTACCATTCCTGACAAGCATATCGCCCTTTTCAATTATGCCTTTTGGGCTTTGAGTCCATAAGGTAGCGTTTTTAACAAGCAAACAACCTGATTGTTCCGGTATTTCACTAACACCATATTCCATAGGCGGATAAAGGATTGGAGATAGTGCTTTGAGAACTTCCTTTTCATCCTTCTTGTCTTCACCGGATTCTTCCTCAACATCAGGTTCAGCGATTCTTTCAGCCCTCCAGTTGAATATTTTGCCCGATGGCATCTCTCCTGTTCCATACATAAACTTTTCCGATACCTGGGCCGACATTCGTATGATACCATCCCTCAGATCAAAAACATCTTTAGCCAGAAAATTTATTCTTTGTTTATCAAATATTACATTTTTCATTTCAATTTCATGGCTGTCACTGATCAGTTTTCCTTCATATGCGCCGACCTTTCCTTTAAGTTCAAGTTTATAATCAATGGTATCGCTGATTATGAGCTGCCATTTACCCTGTGCTGTCAATTCGGGTGGCTTATCTGCCGGATACTTTTTACCGCCGATCCACACTTCTTCAATTTTTGTACCGGATTCAAAAATGTTTCCGCAGGCAATGATAAAATCAGCTTTTTTCCCTTTTCCCAGGGTTCCGTGGGTTTGGTCGATCTGTAACAACTGTGCTGGATTTATTGTAAGTGCATCAAGTGCAGCATATTCAGGCAATCCTTTTTCAACAGCCAATCGCAGATTTTTCAGAAACTCCTTGTCGTTTTTTGTACCTGCAGAAGTAAGCACCATAGCAGCACCGTTTTGATATATCCTTGCGGGGTTTTCCGGGGCAAGCTCCCAATGCATGAGTTGCTCCAGCGAAAGCTCAATTGTTTTTTCAAAATTATCCGTATCGGGTTTTTGTGGAAAATCAAGCGGAACAATGAGCGGAAAATCGGCATCTTTAATCAGGTCTAAACGACGATATTCTTTTCCGCTTCCTTTAATCCACAAATTCAAGCCAAACTCATCAGCAATATTTATGGTCCGCAGCAAAGCTATCTCGTCGTCAACTGAAAAGATAACGGGTTGTTTTCCATATGCCGCTTCAATGAGCGAAGCAAGTGCGAGATTTTTTTCAGGTTTCTTTAATCCATGCGGATTTTCATGGTATTCATTATGAGCTTCCAGATACCATTCAGCATCATAAAAAGTTTGCCTGATCAGTGAAATAGTCCCCATCAAAGATGCAGGATATCTGTTGCCTAACTCTTTTGTTTTTTCAAACGATAAAGCCTGCGCAACATTCGACCTTATTATAAGCTCATTTAATGATCCTTTACCCAAAGACACCATTGCCGTTAAGCCCTTGAAAATTCCTAACGGAGGAATAGTGTGAGCCGCAGAAAACCCCTTTGAGCGCATATCAGCAGCTTTTTTCTCATCATAGCCAAAATGTCGGGCAGCATCATACCATGAACGAACCTGCCGATTCCAGTGAAATGCACCTTTTTGATCAGCCTCTCGAAATGACGCAGCTAATAACTTGAACAGCAACTCCTTATATTCCTGCGGGAGATCCGTTGCCCCGATGTCAGTCTTGTCAATATACGCTTTGTGCGGCAAACCTATATCGGAATAAAACTCAATAAAAGCCGGATATATGGTTTTGCCATTCAAATCATAAATCCAAGCATCATCCGGTATTTTAACCTCTTCACCAACATCTTCTATTATACCGTCGCGGATCACCAATGTGCCATTATGAATAATATCGCCTGAAGTGACAAAGATCCGAGCATCCACAAAAGCAAATACTTCCGGGGTATTATCACGCAAACCCATAATATGTGAAGTCTGGGCCATAGCCACATTGCAAGATATAAATAAAAGAATTGCAGAGAATTTTATTATTCCAATCATGTTCCTTTAGGTTTATTAAAAGATAATATCCTGTTCTGCAAGGTATTTTAATAAACAAAACTTATCATGCAGAAACTTATAATAACAAAGTGCAATTTATGAAAAACTTTCAATTTATGCTTTGAAAAATGTAAAAAAGTATATAAAACAGGCAAGTTCGCATTGACAAACAGGGTGAAAGAATTAAAAATGACTTATCAGAAACAGAAAAAACGGTAATTAAAAATAGTGAAAAGCAATACGGGTAAGCGTATTTATTAATACATTTTTCTATAGTTCAACCCAAAAAGCATGATCAAAATAAAAGCAATGATCAAAAGGGGTTGTGTAAAATACCATATATCAATTAAGGGAAGGTCAATTAAGAAAAAAATCAAAGCTATCAGCAATATTTTTGGAACGGTAAACAGCCAAAAGCCAATTTTTAACTGATACCAAATCTGTATGAGTCCAAAAAAAGCTATTACCGGCAGAAACAGACTTATCAGGGCAAAATTCATAGAGATTTTACCGTTTGCCAGGCTTACATAAAAATTGATCTCGGGAAACAATCTGAAAGTATTTGGTGATTCGGCAATAACAATAAAGAGCAATCCCATCAATATAGTAATACCAACAAAGATGTAGCCGACAAAGCAGGAAACCTTTAAAATTGCCGGCGTTTTGTTTTGATCAACTGTTTTCTGATTTACTATTTGATACATGGGAACAAATCAATTTTTATTTTTTTCATTTAACTATTGAAATAATAATCAGAATTTTAATTGACTTCTTAATAACTTAATCTTTCTGTTATCATTTCATATAGCAAAAAAACAAAAATCGGGGCTTGTTTTTCTAAGTATTTCCACTGAATTTTTTATCAGTGTAAACATCACGGTATCATTTTCCAGGAAAGGAACTTCTTTTCTGAAATTTTTTATGAGGCTTTCAATTATCGGAGAAGATTTGAACGGACGGCGAAATTCTATTGCCTGGCATCCGTTAAACAATTCGATAGCTAATATTTGTTCAGTATTTTTTATTATTTGTAATGTTTTCAGTGCGGCATTTGCTCCCATGCTTACATGATCTTCCTGCCCTTGTGAAGATTCTATAGAGTCGACTGAAGCCGGGGTACAAAGTTGTTTATTTTGGCTTACAAGAGATGCGGCCGTATATTGAGGTATCATAAAGCCGCTGTTTAAACCCGGCTTTGCAACAAGGAAAGAAGGTAATTCCCTTGTTCCCGAAACCAGCCTGTAAATTCTGCGTTCTGAAATACTGCCCAGCTCAGCCAATGCTATTCCCAGGAAGTCTAATGCCATTGCAAGAGGCTGTCCATGAAAATTGCCTGCAGATATTATCATATCATCATCAGGAAATATTGTAGGATTATCGGTCACACCGTTAATTTCATTCAGGAACACATTTTCAACATGTTTGATTGTATCTTTAGATGCACCATGTACTTGCGGTATGCATCTGAATGAATAGGGGTCCTGGACATGTGCCTTTTTTCTGCCTATCATCTCGCTTCCTTTCAGCAGTCGGCTAATGTTTTTTGCCGTGAGGCTTTGACCTTCATGATACCGTATCATATGTACCTGTTCAAGGAATGGTTCTATGCGTCCGTCATAGGCATCTATTGACAGTGCTGCTATTATGTCAGCCCACTTCGACAGCCGACGTGCTTTTAAAAGTGACCAAACACCTATGCTGCTCATAAACTGTGTGCCATTCAAAAGTGCAAGCCCTTCTTTTGATGACAGCTGCATCGGTTGCCACTTAAGCTCTTTCAAGACATCAGCTGCAGGAAGTTTTTTACCATTATACCATACTTCACCCATGCCAAGCAACGGCAGGCTCAGATGTGCCAGGGGAGCCAGGTCTCCCGACGCACCAAGAGATCCCTGCGAGTAAACCACAGGCAATACTTCATGATTGTACATTTCAACCAGCCGCTCAACGGTTTTCACCTCCACACCGGAATTACCATAAGCCAGCGACTGGACCTTCAGCAACAGCATAAGCTTTACTATCCCGGTATCGATTGGTTCTCCAACGCCACAAGCATGCGACATCACCAGGTTTTCCTGTAATGTCGACAGGTCATCACCCGATATTATATGATTGCACAAAGAACCGAAACCGGTTGTCACACCATAAACGGGATCGCCCGATGCCGCAATTTTTTTGTCAAGATAATCCCTGCACTTCTTTATTCTTTCTATCGATTCTTCCGACAATTCGAGCTTCCGCTTTTCTTTGAAAATTTTCTCTATACACTCAAAAGTCAGATCGGCCGGGCTAATGTGATGGGTGTTCATTTTTTATGATCTTATTTCGTTTTTTTTATAGAACGCCGATTCAGTTGTAATCGACTGTTTATTATCCTTATAAATCCGTTAAATCTGAGCGTGTCCCATCTATATGGAACCATAGATGTCGCATTTCTGTTATGATTCGCTTGAATTCAAAACAGATCTGCCAACTTCCTCCTTACCGACAACAACCTGCTCACCGGTTTTCATATTCTTGAGCGACAGCCTGCCCGATTTCATCTCCTCCTCTCCTACTATCAAAACAAAAGGGATATTATTTTTATCGGCATATTGCATTTGCTTTTTCATTTTAGCATGTTCCGGATAAATTTCGCATTGAACTCCCTGTCCACGTAATTCTTTGGCTATTGACAGACAGTAGTTCTGTTCTTTTTTTCCGAAATTAACTATCAACAACTGTGTAAATGTTTCAATTTTTTCAGGGAAAAGGTCTTTTTCCAGCATAACATCATAAATACGTTCTGCGCCAAATGATATACCAACGCCTGACAAACCCTCCATACCGAAAACACCGGTCAGGTCATCATACCTGCCTCCACCGCATACGCTTCCAATAGCGACATCCTTCGATTTAACCTCAATAATGGTAGAAGTATAATAATCCAAACCCCTGGCAAGTGATACGTCAAGGTCGACTTCTGAAGAAGGCTTTACTTCCTTAAGCATATCAAGAACCTCGACAACCTCATTAACACCTTCCATTCCGACATCAACACCTTTAAGCAGCTCACGCAAATAATTTATTTTATCATTATTGCCAGCTTGCATTTGCAATAGCGGCTTCAACGTTTCTATAGCATCCCCTCCAATGCCTGCCCTGGCAAGTTCTTGACTGACTTTTTCAATTCCGGCTTTTTCAAGCTTGTCAATGATTGTTGTAAACACAATAAACTTATCAGCATATCCGGTTTTTTCAACAATGCCTGCAAGGATCTTCCTGTTGTTGATCTTAATAATTACATCAATTCCAAGCCTGTAAAAAACATCATCAATTATATTTACCAGTTCAACTTCATTAATCATTGAATCGTTGCCTATGATGTCGCCATCGCATTGAAAAAACTCGCGATACCTTCCTTTTTGTGGTTTATCGGCACGCCAGACGGGCTGAATCTGATAACGCCTGAACGGGAAGGTGATATTATGCTGATGCTGTACAACATAGCGTGCAAATGGTACTGTGAGATCATATCTCAAAGCTTTCTCGCATATCCTGGCACCTATTTTCGCAGGTTGCTTTGATTGAAGCACATCGTCTGGCAAACCGGAAAGAAAATCACCGGAGTTCAATATTTTGAATATAAGCCTGTCGCCTTCTTCGCCATATTTACCCATCAGTGTTGCCAGGTGCTCCATAGCCGGTGTTTCAATGGGTTTAAAGCCATATAGTTGATATACATTACGGATAGTATTGAAAATGTAATTCCTTCTTGCTACCTCAACAGGTAAAAAGTCACGTGTACCTTTTGGTATTGAGGGTTTGTCTTTTGCCATGTTGTTTTATAAGATTTTTTATCAGTTTCTTTTATGTTATACTTTTATTTGAGTATGCTGTGCTTTTTCCCGCAGATTACGCAGATTTTCGCTGATATAATTATCTCCGATATTATGTTATTATTTGCGTGCATCTACTAAAACTGCGGGATTATACATTTTTGCAGCAAGCACGATTCTGCAAAATTAAAAGACTTTTTGATAATCAATAAAAAACCCTGCACTCATCCTTTTATCACCGCCAGCGGTTCAAGTTCCAGCAATATATCGACCAGGTTTTCCTGCAACCGCATAACTTCATCAATATCCTTGTATGCGCTGGCTGCTTCATCGAGGTCTTTATGTGATTTTATGGAATGGATGATATTTTTTTCATTTAATTTTTTCATTTCGGTTTTCAGGTCTAGATTTCTCATTGCCTGTTTTCTGCCCATAACTCTTCCGGCGCCGTGTGAGCAGCTCATAAAGCTGTCCTTGTTGCCCTTGCCCTTTACGATATAGCTGTTTGCTCCCTGGCTGCCCGGAATAATACCTGTTGTACCCTCACCGGCATAAGTGGCTCCCTTTCTGTGAACAACGACCTTGACACCGAAATGCTTTTCTATTGCAGCATAGTTATGAGCAATATTTATCATGGGCGCTGTTCTGAAATCGGCGCCGAAAGTATTTTTAAAAACTTCGATGGTGTTTTCCATCATCAGCTTTCGGTTGGCAAATGCAAAGTCAACGCAATATTCCATCTCCCTGATATACACCTGTGCTTCTTTTGTGTCAAGCGGCAGGTATGCCAACTGCACCCTGCGCGGTACCGGGCTTTTCCATTTTTCGTTTAACCTTATCGCAAGCTTATTGTAATAGTCAGCAACCTGTTTTCCGATATTCCTGCTACCTGAATGGACCATTATCCAGATATTGCCGTCAGAACCTTTCTGTATTTCAACAAAATGATTGCCTCCGCCAAGGGTTCCTACCTGGTAGGTAGCACGATCATATTCGCGCCTGACTACGTTAAGCTTGTCAATATCATATCCTTCCGGCATACGATCATGGCTTTGGGAACTCTTATGATGTTTGAAACCAAGCGGTATGCGCATGCGAATGTCGTTGAGCAGCTTTAAAAGAATTTCCCTGTCAACATCCTTTAAGGATGTTTGTACCGCACACATCCCACAGCCTATATCAACACCCACCGCATTAGGAATTATTACATCACGGGTTGCCAATACACCCCCTATAGGCATACCAAAACCCTGATGACAGTCAGGCATTAATGCTATGTGTTTAAAAGCAAATGGCAAATTAGCCAGATTTTTTGCCTGCTCCATAGCACCCTCCTCAATCTCATCAACCCACATTTTTATCGGTATACGTTCGGTCTTGATCTCTCTTACCATATTTTAAAACGTTTAATGTTATTTTGTTCCTTGAAAACCTGATCCTGATATTAACAGAAATAACAAATTAAAAACTCTAAATTACAAAAATATTCAATATCGGAAATCTTAATGACCGAAACATACCCAAATACAGTTTAGAATTACAAATCTAAATTAGTAATTTTGTGCAAAGGTTTGGGGGCTAGAACAGAATAATTTAAAGATTGGAATTGCTATGTGTTTAAATTTATTTTTTTTGAAGTTTTTTTTTGAACCACACAGGAACATAGTACACATAGAAACACATAAGGTTAATTCAATCCATTGGTAAATCAAACTAAAGTTTTTGTCCTTACTTAATAATATTTTTGATTGTCCATATTATACGGTACTTGTTTGTGATATATCGCTCATTATCTTCATGCTACTTTGTTTTACTGGTTAGTGTGATGGAATTATTTTAAGAAGTCTGAAAATAATGCAAAACGGATAAAAGCAATGTTTATTTTCAAAACGAGGAATAAAACTAACCTTTAAAAAAATATTATTTTGTAATTTCACGAAAATGTTACAGGATTTTGCAAATATCAAAAATTAACGTCTCATGATCTCCTGCCTGAAACCACCGATACTGCTCAACGGATGGAAGCATCACCTGGGATATGTCAGCAGGATGATCGTTCTTTTGTGTGAGCGTGAAACTGTTTCGAAAGAAGAAATATCCAGAACACTTAAATCCATTGGCGGTTCACAATTCGACCTTTATACGGGCAATCTAAACGAAGCTGGCATAAGCGATCAAATAACCGCTAAATTGAAAAACAATAAAATTTTTTCCAAAACAAGGTATTTTGAATGGCTCGATACTGCAGACAAGGGTTTTCATAACATAAGTATTGATGATGGCTCTGTTTGGACTATGCTTAAAGGTAATTTTGATGATTATTACATTCATATTCACCCTGCAAGGTATTCTCCAAATACAATAAGAGTGAAAGCCAATCCCTGGAAGTCAGCCATTGCAAGTTTGATTTATTGTAAGATGAATATCAATAAAGCTTGTATAAAGAGTGTTATCAACAGATCACGGGAGGTTTTTGCCGGACTGGGACCTGTTCATGAGAAATTTGATCATACTATCATTGATCTTATCGGGATTATAGCAGGAAGGTATAATGATTTTAAAACTATATCTTAACCTCACCGTTATGATGTATCATAAAATCACGGTGTGATTTGAACATATTGATCGAATGGAGCAACAGGTTTTTTGTCTCAGACAGCAGATTGAAGAACAATAAGCTGTTACGGGTTTTAACCTTTGCTTTTTTGATAAGTTTTACCTGCATTTTTTTCAATCTGTCCAATTCGTACAATATATCTTGCTGCAATTGAATAACGTTTTCCACCCTGTCAAAATCATCAGTTTTAAGTACTTCCAGTATCTTGCCATATAATAAGGCAACATTCTCATTTAATTGCAGCAATTCTTCTTCCTGTTCGGGTATAACAGGTTTATGGTTGTTTTCGATGTGTTCATGGAGCGGTTCAACTATAAAATTGAGGCAGTGTGCTATTTCGCGCAGGTAGTCAATAATTTGCACGTAATAATGCCCTGTTTCAACAGAACCTTCTTCCAGTTTACGTAAAGTAAAGTAAACGTCTTTCTTGAGGCTTTTTGTATATTTATTAAATTCCTTGATGTGTTTCCTGGTATTTTTAAGTTTTTTCCGTTCTTCCAGTAAAAAAGAACTAATGGTTGTATTATAAAGTTTTGATACGGAAACAACTGTGTCAATGATAGTAGATTTGCATTGTTCCATCACATTTTCGCCGCATACTTCAACATCCACCTTATCTTTTTCTTTTTCTTCTTCTATTTCTTTCTTTGCGCTGAGTTTTTTATGAAGGTAATGAGTGCGGATAACAAAGACAAAAGCTATAGCAATAGCAATAACAGCTGCGGTTATTCCTCCCCAGCTTATAAACCATGCAAAGATAAATGCAACCGTAAAAGCGCTGAACGCTGTAAAGAACCATCCGCCAATAACGGTAATTACTCCGGTAATTCTGTAAACCGCACTTTCACGGCCCCATGCCCTGTCGGATAAAGAAGTCCCCATAGCCACCATAAAAGTGACATAAGTAGTTGACAACGGAAGTTTCAATGATGTGGCAAAGGCAATTAAAATACTGGCAACAAACATGTTAACAGAGGCCCTTAATATATCAAAAGATGATTCGTCTTTACGAATTCTTCTGCGCCGCATGTATAAAGCCCGGTCAAACCTTTTATCAATAAAATCCAAAACTTTTCCGGGCAGAACTTTTTTTACAGCTTTATTAACGTCACGGGCTTTTCTTACAATAGTACGAGCAAACAAAGACGATGAAAAACGTTCATACCCTTCCGACTGGCGGGCAAGGTTTACCTCGGTTTTAGAAACGGTACGTGCTTTTTTCGAGAAAAACAATGCCAGAACCATTATGCTTCCCGCTGCCAGCAAAAAACCCGTGGGTGTCTGTACAGGTTCAAGCAACGACTCCATGGTCATGGTTGTGGGTGTCTGCGAAGGATCGCTGATAAAAAATTTAAAAGATTCATATCCTGCAATAGGAACCCCGATAAAGTTTACCAGGTCATTGCCCGCAAATGCCATAGCTAAAGAAAATGTTCCTATAAGAACAATAACCCTGAAAATATTAAATTTAAATAATGAAATCAGTAACTGTGCTATAAAGGCAAACCCAACAAAAGAACAAAGCAGAATATAAAATGAATTTTGCTCAATCCATTCAATTGCTGATTCAGTCATGAATGAAGCCCCGCCGGCTCCTTTAACCAGGATGAAATATATTATTGCTGTTACCGCAATTCCACTCCATATTGCTCCGAAAAAAGGTAATTTTCTTTCATAATTAAAAGTGAATAACAGGCGCGTAAGGAATTGAGCAATTGAACCAACCGTAAATGCTATTACTACCGACAATAAAATACCTGAAATAATGAGCAATGCCCGTGCCGAATTAATATAATTGCCTAAATCCTGTGCCTGGGCAGCAACGTCAGTAAAATATATCTTGAATAAAGAAACAGCAACAGCCGCACCAAGCAATTCGAAAACAATAGATACAGTGGTTGAGGTAGGAAGCCCGAATGTGTTAAATGTATCGAGCAGGATAATATCGGTGATCATTACTGCCAAAAAAATGATCATTATCTCTTTGAAGTAGAACTGGTCGGGGTAAAAAACACCCTGACGGGCAATTTCCATCATACCACTCGAGAAGGTAGCACCAAATAATACACCAACAGCAGCAATTGAAAGTATTACATAAAATGGAGCAACTTTTGAACCTACCGCTGAATTCAAAAAGTTAACAGCATCATTGCCGACTCCCACCACAAGGTCAGATACAGCCAAAATAAACAAAGCAATGACGAAAAACAGATAAATATTTTCCATTATCTAAATCAAATTTATCTGCATTTTTTTAAAAGAGTATTTTTTGCAGTGCAAAACTACAAACATTTTTTTCAATAAAAAGGGGAAAATAAAAAGCTAAATTCATTTGTAATATCAGATTAAAAGAATTTGTTGATACATTTGTTGCAGATTGCCGGATTTGAAGCAAAAGATTAATTTTCACATTTTGTAAATTATCGTTCAAAAAACTTATTCAACCAAATTAATTCATCAATTTAGCTAAAAAAATATTATTTTTTTTCATTTTTTTTGTTTTTTGTAATGAAACTTTTTATAATTTTGATTATTGAAAAAAACATTTGATTTGTAACAGTTTTTTTAATTCTAACCTGAAAAATGGAAACTTCAGCAAGAAAAGACATATACAAGGAATTACAAGACGCACCAAATCTTGATTTTTTCTATTTGGAAAGTACTTTGGATTCACCGGAGGTACTTTTGGATAAGAGCGGAGGTTTAATTAAACTGACCGGGCGTTCATTACCTGAGGATGCGAAAAATTTCTATAAACCAATTATGGACTGGATAGTAAACTACGCCAGTTCCACAAAAATTAATACAAGAGTTATATTTCAATACGAATACATTAACTCTTCATCTTCAAAAATGATACTGGAACTTCTTGATTTAATTAAACAAGTTTTTGAAAAGAAAGAAAGTCTTTTATATGTAGAATGGCGATATCTTGATGAAGACGATGATATGCTTGAAGCGGGTGAAGATTTTGAAGAAAGGGCGGGTATAAACTTTAATTTTGTCAGATATTGGTTATAATTATAAAAAGTGATGATATTTTATGAATTTATCAACCTGTTCAATAAAAACAACCCTTTAAATTGTTAATTTTATGGAAATTTCTACAAAGCAGGAGAATAAAGCCGTATTTGAACAAGAACCAACCGGCAATGCCTTGTTCTTGAGAGGCACATCTGAAACGCCGGAAGTTATATTGAATAAGGATAAGGGATATATTAAGTTTTCCGGCCGTTCTTTACCGGAAGACGCTAAAAGCTTTTATAAAAAAATACAAGACTGGATCAGTTCGTATGCAGAAAAACCAAAAAAAGGCACTAAAATAATCTTTGTTTTTGAATATTTTAATACTGCTTCCTCCAAGATGATTCTTGAAATACTAGATATCATAAAAATTATAGAATCAAAAGATGAAAAACTGACAATTGAATGGCATTATCTTGAAGATGATGAAGATATGCTGGAAGCGGGCGAAGATTTTGCTGATATTGCCGATTTGAAATTCAGTTTTATCAGTTATGAATGATCAATGGAGTTCCTTTTATATGTAATATGCCTGCTTTTTCTCTGGCTTCCCCCATACCCAATAGTCGTTCAACGGGTTGATCTTCCCTGTATAAATCAATAGTCGCTGTTTCAACGCCCTTATAATACCGGTGGGTTATCCACAAGCCCCGCTTCAAATCATTACCGTAATTGCCATAAAATATGATATCGCCTTTTTCATTGAAAAACTCCCAGAAACCTTTGGACAGGCTGTTTTTATATTTGCCTTTCTGTTTTAAATTTCCATTGGAAAAATATACTTTCCATATTCCTGAAAAAAAATCATTTTCAAATCTTCCCACAGCATGAATTGATCCGTTTTGATGGTACGACCGCCAAATACCTTCTTTACGGTTATTCTTATAAAAGCCTTGCTGCAGTATTTGCCCTGTTATATAATACTCGGTGAATTCACCGTTAATTTTGCCACTGCTGTATGTGGTCTTTATCTGAATATTGCCGTTAGGGTGAAAAGATAAATAATCACCTTCAAGCAAACCGTTCTCATAATAGCAAAACCTCTGATAATTTCCATTTTCATAATATACTATCAGGGTGTCATAAAAATGCCCGTCTTTTTTCATTCCGTCATAATTGATCATTCCGTTTTCATAAAACCGTTTCCAAACACCATTTTCGACACCATCCACCAATTCATACTTTTTAAAAACCTTACCGTTCGGATGAAAGATCTTCTTCAAACCATTATGTTTACCATCTCTGTAGTTTGAAATACTTTCCACAATACCATTACTGTAGTATGACACAAATTCACCATTAAGTTTACCATTCAGGTAATATCCTTTTTGCTTTATATTTCCATCGGGGAAATAAGCATAATAATTGCCTGATCTAACGCCCTCTTCAAACTCGATTTTCTGATGAAGTTCACCGCTTTCATAGAAAATCTCCCACAAACCATCGGGCTTATCATCAAGAAAATATCCTTTTTGATTAATTATTTTTCCGGGCAGATAATAATAATATCTGCCTTTTTTTATTGTATCCCCTTCTGAAATATATCCTGAAAATTTTTCTTTTAATTCGTCGGTAGAATTATAGTAAATACGAAATTCGTGGATTTGACCACAGGCAATAGTGTGTATTGCCAAAAAGATCAAAACCTGCAGAAAAAAAATAATATTTCCCTTAATCATAAATGTTAATTAGGGTCAGTCAACATCAATAGTTATCTGAGTACCTTTAAGGTAGGTTTTGCTTCCATAGTCCAGTATGGCGGCCAATGAATATCTGCCTTTTTCCAGCACATCCGGCAATTCAAGCTCAATAGTTCGTGATGACTGTGGATAGGCGGTAATTCTGATGGTTTCAAATTTCTTCTCTACATCGGCTACCAGACTTGATGCTATCAAGTAAAGCTCGCACCGCGTTAAATTATCACCCAGATTGTCTATATTGACGGTAAAGATCCTGTCCTTATCATCTTCCGATGTAACCTCCCTCAGATTGCTTATCACAATATTTGGTTCCTGGGTGGTTGGTGGTGTATAGGTAATATAAGCATCTACCCTGCCGGAAACGAACAGGCCCGTTTGAACATTCTTATCAGCCGAATATGCCGTTCTTTCTATGGTTGAAGCAAAGCTCATAATTCCCCATTTTGACGAGTAATCGTCTAACGGTGCCTGGAATGTCACCTGTACGACTTCTTCCTCATTGGGTTGCAATTCAACGAAAGAAGGATTGAAAGTTATCCAGTTGGCCATGGAATACCTGGTAGTACCTGGAGGCAAAAGCTCCCTCTCACCATGCCGGTGAACAAGGTAATCACGCGTTGCTAAAACTATAGTCTCTTTACGATTTCCATGATTTCTTATGGTAAAAGTCCTGGTTTCGGTTTCACCGGGTTCACTTCGAAAATTCATGCGTATAGGTGCTACTTCAAAATCTTGCGCCACTAAACATATCGAAATGGCAAAAATTTTTACGCTGATCAATAACAACCTCTTTTTCATGGTTTTTTGAATTAGTTTGTAAGCTTATTATGATTTTAAATTTGAAAAAAACCGAAATTTATCTTATACGTATAAAAATATTACGTTTTTTGTAAAATTAATTCAGTGTTTTCGTTTTTTTCTCCATAAAAATACGGAATACAAAATTAGTGTTTTTATCATTAATTTTATTAAAGTAAATGTTAAATTTGTCCTAAAAGAAATCTTTTTATAAATGAAATACGTAAAATACCATTTAAAGATTGATTTTTTTTATACAGGATTGTAATACACGATCAACTTTTTTATAATTTTACGCTCAATATAACAGAAAATATTTAATTTATATGAAAAAGAGCCTTATAATTCTTTTTTCACTGTTTTTGTTTCAAATAGATTGTTTTTCACAGTCACCAATTCCGTTAAGCGATGCGGATCAGGAAAAGCTGGAAAAATATGAAGAAATGGTCACATACTATGCAAGCCATGGCGAGTACACGAACGCTGTTGCGCATCTGAACAAAATAGCATTTCTTTACTGGGATAATCAAAGAACTGATTTAGCTATCCAATATTTTCACGAAACCATACCTTACTACCAAAGGATAAATGATTTGGACAATATCAGAAAAGTTTACAGCAACATTGCACTTATTTATCTTGATTCGGAAGATTTGATAAACGCTCACAAATTTTTCAGAAAAAGTCTTCAGGTACGCAGGGAGTTTGGCAACACTCTGGTCATATCATCGGGATTGGTAGACCTTGCATATGTAATTGGTTTGAAAGGGGATTATAACGAAGCTATTGAATACCTCCTTGAAGCAAAAGATATATGCATTGATAATAATTACCAATCGCTTCTTTTAAATATATATAGCCAGCTATCCCGATATTACAACAATCTTGGTATGGTAGCAAAAGCCAACGAATACCTGCAAAAATATTTAACACATAAAGATTTCCTTGCAACACGTTCTATAAGAGAAGGTTATGAAGAGAGGGAAATGCAAACTCAGGTTGAGATACGGCGTACACAGCTTGAAAAGAGAGCCCGTGAGCTGGAGATGCAGTTACAGAGAAGGATATACCAGGAAGAGCAGGATTCAATCCGCAGGATCGTTCAGTCTAAGGAAGATTCACTCTTACTAGCTCAAGAACGTGAACGCAGGATACATCAGGAAATGGAAAGTATAGAGCTAGACAGGGAACTTCAAAGGGCACAACTGGACAAACAGGAAGAACGGGAAAGAACACAAAGAGTAGTCATGTCGTATGGAATAGGTGTGCTTATAATTGGTTTAATACTCTTAATAATACTATACAGGAACTACATTGCAAAACAAAGAGCCAATAAAAAGCTGGAATTTATCAATAAGGAGATAGAAAACAAAAGTAAACAATTACAGGAGGCATATTACAAAATTGAAGATCAGAACCTTAAGATCACTCATAGTATCAACTATGCCAGGGAAATACAAAAAGCGATATTCCCTCCGCGCGATGCTTTAAAAAATCATATTCCCGAATCTTTTATCTTCTTTAAACCGTTGCATGTAGTCAGCGGTGATTTTTACTGGTTTAAGGAAATTGGTGAAAAGATCGAAAAAAAATATGATGAAAAACAACACGAAAAAACGGTTTTAACCAAAAAAGAAGGTGAAAATATCAAAAAGGATTTGATATCAAGCGGCAACGGAAACAATGATTTTCTGCCGATAAAAGGCAACAAGTTCATTATTTCGGCTGTTGACTGTACAGGCCATGGCGTGCCCGGGGCATTTATGTCGATGATCGGGTACAATCTGCTGGACGAGATAACACAGAACGGTATTACCAGCCCCGATAAAATATTAACACTGCTGCACAAAGGCGTTAGAAGAACATTAAAACAGGAAGATGGAAAAAACCGCGACGGTATGGATCTATCGGTTTGTGTTATAAATAAAGAAAACAGAACGGTACAGTTTTCAGGTGCGCAAAATTCAATAATTTATATACAAAACGGCGATATTAACGTGATCAAAGGCGACAGGATGTCAATAGGAGGAGTTCAAAGAGAAAGCGAAAGAAATTTTACCAAATCCACTATTCACGTTGATAAACCTACATGGTTTTACATATTTTCCGACGGATATATCGATCAGTTTGGTGGGCCGAAAAACAGAAAATTATTGTTGAAAAATTTTAAAAGCCTGCTGCTGGATATTCATAAAGAGCCTATGGATATACAGGAAAAATTGCTTAAACAAAACTTCTTTGACTGGAAACAAGGCGAAGACCAAATTGATGATGTTCTGGTTATAGGATTTAAATTGGGCGACAATGGAGGTTGATTATATAATTCTGAAATAAATGTTTTTTGTTAAAATTTCAATTTTTCGTCCTGTTGTGTTTATGATTAAAATAAATATTTTATATTTGTCCCCTGAAATTTAATTTTTTACTTATTAACTTAAATTTACAATCTATGAAACGGATAATCTATTTGTTAATCGGTGGTTTGCTTTTAGGAAATGTTTCTTTCGGGCAAGCCGTTGACGACAGGGCTGTTGTACCTGTTGCTGTTACTCTCAGCTCCATTTTACGTTTAAATGTAGTTTCGGGAGGTAATGTTGAGTTTAGTTTTATAACCCTGGCTGACTATCAGGAAGGTATTTTCAATTCACCGCCATACGATACAAGGTTTACGGTTGCCTCTTCGGTCGACTGGGATGTTGTTATGTATTCAGAAGAAGACATGCTGGTTTCTACCGATGACATTGACGGTACCGGTATGGAGCTTGACAATATCGGATATCATGTTGAAGCCAATGGAGACAATAATGAAACTGTGCTGAATATTCCATCAACTGAGGCAAACCCGTCTGCTCTTACAAATACCGAAGAGATCATAGTCGGTTATGACGGCACCAATTCAAATGCCGGTGACATTAACGACAATGACTTTACAATTCACTGGCGTTGTGGTACGCAGGAAGGTGGAATGAACCCGGTGTCTATACTGGAGCAACAACTTGCTGCCGATAGATATGCCACTAATGTGTTCCTGATATTAAGACCAGCAGAATAAAAAAATATCATACAAATGACCGGTCATTAAATCCTGTCTTAAAAATCAGTATCATATTCAATATGATGTGGCAGGGCAGGATTTTTTGACTGTTTCTTTATTTATGAAAGGTTGATCTTGATGAAAGTATACGATCCGATACCAAGCAACTGATCATGAGGATGATATTTTTATGTGTTTATTTAAACGGATTTTATTTGCTAATTAAGCAGTTTGGCTAAATAAAAGTAATATAATTATAAACTTTTAACTAAGCAAGATATATAACATATTATTAGTATTTAATTAGAAAAGGGCAAGCCGGGTTAAAAGGTTTTTAACAGGAATGGCTAAGCAGTAAAAATCATTGATGCTATTCAATCCCGGGCCTTAACTTCCGAGTACAAAGATCAAGCTCGGTTACCTGTTACGAATTGTTTATAATAAAATGCCAGCAGGTCAAAGAATCATTGGAATGACAATAAAGAGATACTACATATGTATAATAACTATTATTGTTAATATTGTTTTCGCTAACAACCTAATCCACGCACAAAATTCACAGCCGGATACAATGATGATTAGGATTGAAAGTGGTGGCAGTGTAGATTTCAGGATCAATTCAATGAACAAATACGAGGAAGGCGTGGAATATCAAAACTGGACAAGGCTGGCAGTATATTTTATCGATGAAGACGATCCTGGCAGGAGTTGGGACCTGGAATTCAAGGCTTCAACAATGTTTATTATAGGCGACAGCGGCAAGCAGCTGGACCTTGACATTATTTCGATCGAAGCCGGTGACGGAGGTGGTAATACAGACCTTTCAGCCTGGATGCAGCCAGAAAAAGATCTGGATAGTGGATATCAACTCCTAGTAGCAGATGCTCCACAGGGAGGTTTTAATGATAACAAAATCATTATTACTTACAGATGCGGTAAAGGATCTAAAATATTACTGGGTGAGCCGGCAGGCTATTATGTCGTAGATATTGAGTTTAAGATTACGGCACAATGAAAAACAGAAACAGGTTGAAATGAATATTCAATTTAAATATGTGTTATATGTAGTAATTTTTACCGTTAGCCATATTGACTGCTTTTCTCAAAATCTATCCGATTTCAATTATGACCAACCTGATCTGAAAGCTTACTTCCGGCATGAAGACCTTCAAATAGAACCCGATGAAACATTTTTTAACGTATTGAATGTAGTAAATAGAAGCAACATGCCTCATGTTGTCGTTATAGACTTCAATGCTCCGGTCGGTTGGACCGTTATAAAAGAAGAAAAACGCAATTATACGATTGAAGGCGGGGATACACTGCTGATACCCATCAGGGTGGCTGCAACAAAAGATGTAAGGGGTGAAATAGGTTATTCAATTATCGCATCTGTCAATGACCGCTACGACCATACATTGGCAAACGCCTATTGTTATGTAAAAATACCCAGCAGGTCCAACCTTAGATTCAGACCCATTACAAGAGTCTCGTATTTCGATCTTGAAACAAGTCAAAGCATATTAAGCTTTAATTTTGAAAATCAGGGTAATATAGACGAACTGATATTCATTGAATTACGAAGCACTGATAATGTTATTCTTCCAAACGAAGAGAATAACAGTCTTTTATTTGATGTTCGGCTTGAATCGGGCAAAGATACTACTATTACCATACCGGTTTTGCTTGAACAGGATCAGAATGAACTTAACAATCAATCACTTTTCAGGGTTGACCTTGAAGCTACGACAGACGAAAGGAGATTCACGACTACCTTCTGGTTCAGACACCTTGCAAATTTTTTCAGGTATGAAATCCCTCCGGGTGAAATTCCCTTGATTGCCGAGGCTATGATCCATAACCTTTTTAGTGAATATGACCCCTATTTTTCAGGAGCCGTGCAGGGAAACATCTTATTTCGCCGGGATCGCAACATAAGCTACAGGTTCAGGGCATATGGGATCGGCAGAACCGACGATTTTTTAGACCGAAGCCGTTTCAGGGTGTCATACAACGCCCCGGTATTTAATGTTATTATAGGAGACCTTACAGGAATGCCTCTCAAGCATGGGCTGGGAAGAGGTCTGAAATTGAATTACAGGTTTTTTAACCGCTATGAGATCAAAGGCATAGCAGCCGAAAACCCATACAGACCAATCAGAAATTATGGCGGCATATTTAATGCTCGGTGGGCTAAACTTGGCCTTCATACAAGATTTGCAACGACCGAAAACAGATGGTACAACAGTGATGCAAATATATATGGAGTAGGTACCAATCTGGCTTTATTCAAAAATCATCATATTACATTAGATGCAGGTCTTAGCGATGTAACCTTTAATGAGATAAATCAACAGGAAATCGGTTATGGATTCAGAGTTAACTATTCGGGCAGAATAAATAATATCAGAATCCGCCTGAATGAACAGTTTGGCACTACAAATTATTACGGTCATTATGCAGGACGTCACAACTTTTTGGGCACGATAAATTACCGCTACAGGGAAAGACTTTTATTTGATCTGATATTTTACGACAGAGTCAGCAAACCTGTGGTTGAAAGTACTTCAGGGATATTTTCAGACAGGTTTCATAGTACAAGGCGGGCTAATTTAAGAACCACAAGATACATGGATACAGGATTTGCATATTTTTTCGGCCCCATTTATGAAAGACGCGGCTCAAATGCATTTTTTCACTTCAATGGCGACGACCCTTTTATTACCAATAGTGCAAAATTTGAAATAGGAGCACGGATCAGGGAAAGCCATCTTATGTTTTTCAACCCTTCATTGTCAATAGGTTATAGCTTTGTGACCAGCTTTTCAGAACCCGACAACGAAGCAAATATTCATTACCTGGATGACAGAAAACAGTTCTTTAGTGCCGATTTCAGCTTTAATATGAAAAGCGGAAACTGGGGAGCATTCCTGAACTATTTCTACGGACCCTATGCCCTGAACCAGCAATTAGTTTATTTTTACCAGGCTTATTTTACTCAAAGTATACGCATTATGCCTTATTACGAAACCTTTATCTACAGAAATATAGTAAAGCTTTCATCAAGATTGAATTTTATGCACGACTTCACCTTCAAAACCACAAGGCTACACATGCATAACGAGCTGGATTTTTACCTGCCCAAAGGGTTTACGGTATCATTCCTCAACACTTTGGGATATCAGATGTCTACCGACCTTATCACCGAAGACAAATACGATTATTCCAGCACTTACTTTGAGATAAGGCTAAAAAAAGATTTTTACTGGAACCAGCCAAGGGTTAAGTATTACGATATGACAGTGCATCTGTTTAAAGACTTGAACGGCAACCTGCGTAAAGACCCCAATGAACCAGGCGTCAATAATGTATTGGTAACCATTTATCGTGAGGATACACGTTATTATGATGAATTTGAAAAAGAATATGAATTTACAGGGCAATTGGTCAACAACAAATTGCTTTCCGGAATGGACGGAACCGTCACTTATGAAAACCTTGCCGCAGGGCTTTACAGAATTGTTATAAATTCAATGGATAAAAGAAACGGCACTTTTGTACCTGATGTAACCGAAATGATTGTTCATGTCAATAAAGACAAGAACATTTATGTTCCGTTTCTGGAAAGAAACAAAATTTTCGGCAAAGTCATACTTAACCGAAGTAAGCTGTCAACCCTGGGCAGAATAGATGTATCAAACATAAGGGTAACTGCTACCGATGCCAGGGGCAACACTCTCTCAACGCTTACCGACGGGCAGGGCAAATTTGAAATATATGCTCCCAGCCTCGACGATTACGTGGTATCAATACGTGATATTTTTGAAGACCATTTCACCCTTCGCCAAAATAATTTTGTCGTTCACCTGAATGCTTACAAAAAATTTGAAGTAAATTTTGTGTTTGATGAAAGAAGACGCAGAATAGACTTTTATCCGAGTGAAGCTGATGTGGATGCAGAAGTTATGACAGTAAGGCGCACAAATTTGTCAGGGTATGTTAAAGACAGAATGACGCTGCAACCTTTGAGGGCTACAATTGAAATCGTTGATAACAGAACGGGAAGGACCATCGAAACAACACGCTCAGACAGAAATACCGGCAGATTTAATACCAGCTTCATGACCGGGGAAAATTATTCGTTAATTTTAGTTACCCCGGGATACTGGCTCTATTCTGAAAAACTTGACCTTGAGCCGACCCTTACAATTCAGGATGTAGAAATGGAAGTATTGCTTGAAAATATTATTGTAGGTTCAAAAATTGAGTTGAGGAATCTTGTATTCGATTCAGGAAGCGATGAAATACCTACTGAAGCATATCCCGAACTTGATCGACTTATAGAACAACTGAAGGAAAACCCGAATGTAAGGATCCAGATTGCCGGCCATTCGGATGCGTTAGAAACAATGGATTTCAGAGGAATTTCCAACAGGCGCGCTGAAGCCGTTGCAAGATACATGTTTGAACAAGGCGTCGGAAATATCGAATATGTCGGCTACGAAGACCGCAGACCGGTTGCACCCGACGATACCGAAGAAAACAGGGCAAGAAACAGAAGAGTTGAAATAACCATTATTGATAAATAACCGGTAATCTGATAATTTGCCGGAACAAAAGCATGTTATGAATAAAAACATAAACAAAAAACAGGTTACACCAAACATTATGAAAAAACTATTTCAAGCCCTCTTTATTTTTAGTTTTGTTTTTATCTTTTCATGCGAAGATGAAGAACTCATGTTTAACAAGGATTATCTTATTGACACCAAATGGGGCGTTCCTGATATAATTGAATTGGCACCAGGTGCCAATTATGACCTTTCAGCACCAACTATTTTTTATGAAGACGGGCTTATGTCAATTGGCGATTCAAGGTATGACTTTTGGAGAGTAAGAAACTCGCAAAGCCTGCATATAGAACAAATGGCTGAAATATGGTTGATCCTTGAACTTGGACCATTTGATGATAAATATCCTGATAAACTTAAACTGCATGTCGAAAAAAGCAAATATCCTTCAGGCGAATTCCTTATGCGTTGTATTTATCCCTCTATGGATTAATAACAGATGATATGTCTTTGATATAAAAAATAACTAAAATAAGAAATCCGATGAAACCCTCATTTAATATTGTTCATAAAAGATAATGAACTTAGCGAATTTAGCAAAGCGGTCTCACGAGCAATTTGAGTAACCGGCCTGAAAGCCGGTCCCGTCCGTATGGGAAACGAAGGGAGTATAAAAAACATAAGGGTTGCATGGATTAAGAATTAATAAACCAAACATTGAATAATATATATCATTAGTAATCATAAGTTTAACTTCATTTTATACGAATGAAAAAGCTAACAGTTGTTTATATATTGCTGGCAATAGCGTTGACTGTCAACACCAGGGCAGAATTGGATTCCGTTCATGTTGATGCTTTTATGGATGGTTTGATAGCTTCAAAGCTAAAAGATAACAACATAGCAGGTGGTACGGCCTGTATTGTCAAAGACGGCAAGATATTATTATTAAAAGGCTACGGCTATGGTGACCTGGAAAAACGTTTGCCGGTTAATCCGGACAAAACACTTTTTCGTATCGGTTCAATATCCAAAATGTTTGTATGGGTAGCTGTTATGCAATTGGTTGAACAAGGTAAGCTGGATTTGAACCGTAATATCAACGACTATCTTACAGATTTTCAAATTCCCGACACCTTCGAAGATCCAATTACCATGACTCACCTGATGAGTCATACACCAGGCTTTGAGGATATTATTACGGGGCTTTTTGCTGAAGAGTTGGCCAAAAAGCCGCTCGATGAGCTGCTAAGCAGGCAGTTGCCCGCCAGAGTGCGTCCGCCTGGTATTCACGCATCATATTCCAATCATGGTACCGCTATCGCAGCACATATTGTCGAAATAATTTCAGGCCTGGAGTGGAATGAATATGTTGAAAAGCATATTATTACCCCGCTTGGAATGTACAATACAACTTTTCGCCAGCCTCTACCTGGTGATTTGGCTGAAAATATCAGTAAAGGATATAAATTTGAAGAAGGAGAAATGGTTGAAAGACCATTTGAATATGTATCAATACCACCGGCAGGCAGCGTTACAACCACTGCCAAAGATATGGCCGATTTCATGCGAATGTTTCTGCAGCATGGCTATTTCAATGATACCATAATTATGGATTCCGCTACCTACTCAAAAATGCTTGAACCTGTGATGTATCATGCACCTATGGTTAACCCGTGCCGTTACGGCTTTATGGATATGAGCATTAAGTGTCAGCAGATTATTGGTCATGGCGGCAACACATTTTGGTTTCACTCTTTAATGGCTCTGTTTCCGCAACATAACCTGGGTCTGTTTGTCTCTTTCAATAGCGATGGTGGCGCCATGGCTTACCAAAACGTATTGGGTGTTTTCGTTGACCAATATTTCGAAAAAAAGAAGGAACTCAACCCGGCTATTGAATTAAGCAAAGATTATATGAATAAATTCGCAGGCAACTATAAGATTAACAGATACCCCCATACGGATTATACAAAAATAATCTCCCTTATGAGCCAAGGTAAAGCAACTGTCGAAGAGAATATGCTGAAAACTGATTTTATGGGTGAGGTAAAATATTGGGTACCTATTGACAGTCTGATTTTTCGTGAAAAACATAGCTGCGAAATCCTTGCCTTCGAAAAAGATGAAAAAGGCAGAATTGCTCATGGCTTTTTAGGAAACTGGGCTATAATGGCCGCAGACAAAGTTCCCTTTCATGAAAGCCAAACGCTGAATATGGCAATATTTTTAATTGCAATAATCTTATCACTATTTCTTTTGATTTTCTGGCCTGCAATATTTTTTACAAGATTGAATTACAAGCCTTTGAGAAAAACATTAAAATTCCTGCCCGTACGGGCTAAACTGGCCGCATGGTGGGCTGCATTTATATTGTTGCTTTTTTATATTGTGCTTAGTTTGGCAATAGGAGATCCCGAAAAAGTTGTCTGCTCGGCACCACCGGCTTCAGGAATGATATTCGCCCTGATGTTGCCGTTTGTATTTATTATTTTAACCATATTAATGATATATAATTCAGTTAAAATACTACCGGCAAAAAATATAAAATTGCGCAGCCGGACATTTTACGTTTTAATCACGATAGTAAATATTCTTGTGATCTTCCAGCTATATTACTGGAACTTTATCGGATTTAACTATCATTAGCAGAAATAAAATGAAACATTATATTATTATATCATTATTGCTGCTGTTTATTTCATTCAATGCTGTCTCGCAAAAGGTATTCAGCGTTCAACATGCACATCAGGCTGATGTCAGGGTGTTTGTAGTTAACTACCGTCACCAGGCAGACCTGTGTGTCTATTTGGTTGACTTCCAGCACCAGACAGGCAGAAACGACGGAAAGTGGTTTTTCACTGACTACCGTCATCAGGCAGATGTAGCAATATACTTTACAGACTATTCACACCAGGCTGACGTTAATATCTACTTCGTTAATTACCGGCATCAGGCAGGCTGGATAAACAAGACAAAAAAATATTTGTTTTATTAATAACTTTCAAGTCTCTATTTTTGCCTTAAAGAAGCACCTGATCTTGTTTGAACCTGTTTTAGCTCCGGTTTACCATAATAACTTATATTACTGCCCGATGTAGCATTTACACTTAAAGTTTTCACTGCATGAACTTCAAGGTTAGACCCTGCCGTTGCATTCAACACAACATTTTGTGTTTCCATTTCTTCAGCCTTTAAATTGCTGCCTGCAGTGGCTGAAACGTATAAATCCCCGCAACGACCCGATAGTATAGCATATGAGCCTGCATTAAGCTCCATGTTCAGCAATTCAAACTCCCCTTCAATTTCAAACCGGGAACCACCGTTTGCGATCAAAAAAATATCACCAACCATCATTGGTTTATCAGCCATAAACCGGCTCCCGCCCGATAAGCTGACCTCATCCAAAAATTCCTGCGAAATATGCACTTTAACATTTCTTGCCCTGATGCCACGACTGTAAGAGATATTCATTACACCGTCTGCAACATCGGTCTTTATATGCTTTAACAAATTGCTGTCGGCCTCCACAAAAAACTCACTTACAGTATCCTGCGCAAAATATACGGTTAAATTTTCCGAAACATTCAGCTTGCCGAAAGGTGAAACATGACGCTGTTCCTTAACAATATTTCCGTCGCCCTGTTCAAGCTCTTCAAGTTCTTCAAGCAAAACACCCCGCAAATAAACCGCTGTTATGGCTATACCTGCCAACAACAATAAAAAAGCGGATAATAATATGATATTACTTTTTTTCATGATTTGTACGTGTTTTAATTTTTATAATTGTTAATAATTATTTGTCAGTTTCATTCTCATAAAGCTCTTCCAATTCTTTACATGAAAATTTCAAAATCTTCATGGTCTTGAAAAAATTTGGTACTTCTTTTTCGATAAAGTCGTCCCTCTTAAGCTTTAATGCTTTGCTATGCCCGTCTTCACCAACAAAATATCCTATACCTCTTTTATTATATATTATACCTTTATCCTGAAGATAGGTAAAGGCACGCATAGCAGTGTTGGGATTGACTTCCATTACAACAGCAATTTCCCTAACCGAAGGTATCTTGTCGTTAGTTTTCCACTTACCTTCAAGAATATTTTCACAGAAATGATCTGCAATTTGCATATAAATGGGCTGTTTCTCAATAAATTCCATGATTACACCTGCCTTTCCTTTAATCTAAAATAGCTGACAATCAAAAAAAACGGTCCGATAACATACCAAAAAATGAAAGATATTATTTCGGATTTTGCCAGTGCTTTCTGAAAATCAATGTCAATATCAAATGCACCGGCAAAAACCATATCCTGGGGCCTGATAACTAAAAAGATCATAATTAATATCCAGACAAAAAGGGTGATATATACCAAAAAAACAGAGAGTAATGTTTTAAGGAAATTAAATTTCCTGAAATAGACACTGCCAAGCAGGAATATTGTCTGTGTCACAAGATAAACACCTGTAGTTGTCATGGCCGCCTTGGTAAAAGGATTGAACAATTGCAGGCCACCGTTAAAGAGTAGTGCAAGGATTCCGCTGATAATAAAGCTTATCAGGAACATTATTGCAAGCGAGACTATAACAAAAAAAACCGAGCTGATCAGCCATGCAGCTATCAGCTTTTCTTCAGCCCTGGCAGGAAGGGTAAGATAATAATGGCTTTTCACCGGCGATTGTAATTCATTGAAAATATTGCTGGTAAAAATATAGCCGCCCACAAAAACAATAACGAAACCAAACGAAACAAATGCATCAAGGTTGAAACTACCTCCTGATGCTATTACCTGCAAGATATATACGCCGAACAAAAATCCTCCCGCAGCGCCAATTCCAATTGTCCATGGCTTTATACTTATTATAAGCTGCCTGTAAATAATCTGAAATATCCTTTTAATATTAAATCTGTTTATGTTTTCCATGATTGCTGTTTTTTAAATTCGTTATTGATTTCTTCCGGATTGTTTATAACTCCATTAAAAAGAAGCTCCATATCAACTTCGCTTTCTTTACCTTCGTTACGACAAATAGCAGCTTTACCACCTAAGATATCTTCGGCATAGATCACTTCATACTTCTTTTCATCTTTAATCTTTCCAAAGACAAATTTTTTGGAAATATCTTCAATGCTTTGATCAAATATTATTTTGCCTTCGTCAATGATGGTCACCTGATCAATTATATCAGCCAGATCGCGTACCTGGTGAGTTGAAATAAGAATACACCTGTTTTCATCTGCAGAGGAAGCTATAATACGGCGAAACTGGCTTTTTGAAGGAATATCAAGCCCGTTTGTAGGCTCATCCATAAGCAATAAACAAGTATTGGTTGCCAAGCCGAAAGCAATAAGAAACTTCTTCTTCTGCCCGTACGACAAAGTGGTCAACTTCTGCCCGTTACTTACCTGAAATTCTTCCATATACTTCGACATTTGAATATTGTCAAACTTTGGGAAAAAAGGTGAGTTGATAGTAATAAAGGATTGCAATGAAACGTTTGGCAAATCAAACTCCTCGGGAACTACAAAAATATCAGCCAAAACCCGCGGCTTACGATCTCCTGCATGCTCATCAAAAACCATACATCTACCCTTTTTCGGAAAAAGTAATCCGGAGATGTGTTTCAGCAAGGTAGTCTTTCCCGCACCATTCTTGCCGAAAAGACCATATATCCTGCCTGCAGAAAGACGCATGCTGAGGTCATCAAACAACAACCCTTTCCTCCTGTAATTAAAAGTTAAATTTTCAATATTTACCATGGTTGTAATTTTTTTGATTTATAAATACTACCGTTCTATTTTACTACGACACTACAAAGGTAATACTGTTTTTTAAAAAACCAAATTTTTTTTTGAATTTTTTTCAAAAAATTTTGATAAATCTCACGGAATTCTTGAATAACGGTGGGTAAAGCAGATATCAGGTTTTTTTTATTTGTTTCACTTTGCTGAAATAAATTGTTTTACGCCTCAGGTTAATAAGTCTGCGGAGGATTTTATTGTCTGTATCTTTTTCCTGTTTTCCGCATGCGGGTCAATCACGTGCCACCGTGCTATTTCGGGATCATAAAACCGTGCCCGGTAATTCCCGCATATAGCGGGATAAACTCCCCAATTCACGTCGATTTTTTTATGTTCACCAAAAACCCTAACGTGCCAGGTAACACTTGTTTTTTCAGGGTTCCGAAGGGTCGGGATTTCCGCTTCGCTCCAATATGCAAGTTTTTTACAGCCCATTTTTTTGGTTATTAAGTTCAAAAATAGTTTTTCTTTAATCAAAAACAAAGTAATTACTATTGTAATTTTCAGACATTTGTAGTAATTTTGCACATAATAATAATCAAGGATGCAATTAAAAATGAAACAGTTGACCCTAAATATTAGTGAAAATAAATTCAATGCTTTTTTAGAGTTTATCAAGACTCTTGATTATGTTGAAGTTCCTGAACCTGATAAAAAAACATTGAGTGAACTGCAAAACAGCCTTAACCAGGTTAAGCTAATACAGGAAGGTAAAATAGAAAAGCAAACCGCACAAGATTTTATTGATGAGCTATAAAGTTTATCCCACCCCTATCTTTAAGAAAGTTTTTAATAAGCTGTATAAGAAACACCCATCATTAAAAGCTGATTTGAAATTACTTGTTGAAAAACTTTCAGAAAACCCTGAAACAGGTATTCATTTGGGTTATGGGATCTACAAAACAGGTTTGGCAATAAGCTCAAAAAGCAAAGGCAAATCTTCCGGAGCAAGAGTTATTACTTTTCTTATTAAAAAAGATTTTGAAGTATATTTGGTTTATATGTATGATAAGACCCAACTGGAAAATATTACAAAAGAGCAAATCTTAATATTGTTAAAGAAAGCTGGTTTGACAGAATAAACCATTTAATACTTTTTTCATTATCACTTTTTTATAGTATCCATCTCAAACCACACCGGTTTTTATTTTTTGGTTACAATTATCCCAAGCTGAATTGATAAGATTTGCTAAAACTTTCATTAGCGAATCTTTTCCCAATATTGGGAATGTTTATTTTGGTTTTGGGGTGGAAGGGGCAGGGAAAAAACATAAAACAATGTCAATATTTACTCTTCTAAAATTCCTTGCCTAACAAGTCTGCCCTTATAAATTTTAAGTATCTGTTCTTTGCTGTTATCCTCTCTGTTTATACCATGTTTTTCTATCATATTTTTTGCCTGGTGATGTTCTTTTTCTGAAGCAATAATAAGATATTCAATTGCCATTTCTGCAGATCTTTCATCCATTTTTGTTAAATCGTCCCAAAAAACTTTTGTCAAAGAATTTAAAACGTCAAAATATGCCTGTGGATGGTCATATTTATTAGCCATTATCATAGCATATAGCAAAAACTCTTGTCTTATTGCATAATTAAGATATGCACGCGATAATAATCTGTATGCTTTTGTATCCCCTTTATATAAAACAGCTTTCTTTAATTTGTCTTCACATTCAGGAGGTGGGTTTAACCTTAAGCATTCATGTTCAGATTCTGAACAACGACTACATCCGTAAAACAGAACGGTTGTGATAAATAATTTAACTACCCATTTCATATTTATGCAATTTTAATAATAAAGAATTCTATCCCATAATGTTGGTTTACTTTTGGGTTGCCATCCACCGCTGTATGATCCGGTTTCCTTACCTCCTTCAAATACACGCCACCTTTCTGGTCTGCTGGTATCTGCCTTAGATGGATCATAGCGATTTTGCCTGTAAGTTCCTGTTTTTCCATCAGCTCGGAGAAATACTTTTCCTGTGGGAGCAACTACTGTAACGTTATCAAAAGCATCGTGGGCTGAAACATCTTGTGCAAAGGTGCCTTTTCCTGTATCACATGAATGTAAAACCAAAGTTATTCCTTCTCCTGATGCTGTTTGCCAGACTTCACTGGTTTCTGTTAAATAAGCTGCAAGTTCTTCAGGAGATCCAATTTCTTTGTCCTCTTCCTCTGTTGCAACAACAATTCCTTCTTCATTACCATGTGCGAAAATGTGAATTTCGGTTCTTTCATTTTGCTCTTGAAAGTTTTCAGCAGCAGCTATTCTTTTACGGTCCTTTTCGTCATCTTTATTTAAAGCAATAAGTTTTTCTTTGCCATCGGGATCTATGAATATTATGGGATTATTTCCTACGTATGCATATGGGCTTTCGTAAGGGTGTTTTTCAGCTAACGGGTCAATCGTGTGAAAACGAGCTATTTCCGCATCATAAAACCTCGCTCCGTAATCATACCAATTTACGTGGATTTTTTTATGTTCGCCAAAAGCCCTAACGTGCCAGGTAGCACTTGTTTTTTCAGGATATATTGCGAGTTTTTTACAGCCAATTTTTTTGTTATATATAGCTCAAAGATATAACTTTTTTCTTGATAAAAAAGTAGCAAAATCCCGAATGGACGGGACAGGCATCTATCCCAAACGATGCGTCCACCCGCTCTGCAATAAGGCAAGAATTGCAGCCAAAGATGGATAAACCTTTTATTGCTAATGCTGAATGTGAATTTATAAGTCTTTTTCAAATATTTCAAATCCGGTCTTTTTTATCTCAACAACAAATGGATTTCCAGAATAAAAGTCATCTTGAGATATTGGATGGGGTTCAATTCTGGTGTCAATTTGAGATGCAAGCAACATCAGTTGTACCTGAATATCAAAGCGTTTAGAATCATCTAATTGCTTAAAAATCAACGCTAAATCTATATCACTATCTTTATTTGTATCCCCTTTTGCATGTGAACCAAATACATATACAGACACCAAGCCATTATATTTGTCCTGAATTAATTTTATATAATCTGTTATTGCTTTATTAATTGCTTTATCCATAATCTTAAGTCTTTTAGTTTTTCAATCCACTCGGTTGTAAAATCACGAGTGCAACGTTGTTTAAAGCTATTTTTATAATCATCATACCTTGCATTGATATTAAAAGCTGTGATAGTAACAAGTTGCTCTTTTTTGTTAGTTGAAAGTTCTATACCTGATTTTTCAGCCAATCTTAATAAATTATGTATAAAAGGAGGATATTCAGATTTTACTTTAACATAAAGAGCTTTTAATAACTTCTCAAGCATTAAATGTCCAATAAATAACGACCAGTTATATTTTTTTGATTTAAACATTGCCATCATGGTTTCATAATCATCATCTGAACCATCAATCCAGTATTCAATCAGTTTATCTTTATTAAATTCATTGTTTTTCATAATCTCAAAGATAAGAAAATCTTTAATATCATAAGTCTTATTATTTGCAACAAAACTACCCAGCCTTTATAAAAATGAACCGGTAATCTGATCTTATGGATAAATCCTGAAATGGGACGTGGCAAGCTTTTTCTTAAACTTTTTCTTCTACTTTTTCCTTAGATGAAAAAGTAGCAAAAAATCAAGCCCAAACAATGGGTATTCGTCCACGGGACTCATGGTGGCTTCGCCGCACCACCCGCTCTGCGATAAGGCAAGAATTGCAACCAAAGATGGATAAACCCCTTTGACGCAATTCTAAGTCTTATCGCATTCATCCCGACAAAAAGTCGGGACAGCCCGCTGTTTGGGCAGGCCGGCGCGCCGCTGAGTACAAACTTTTGATGGAACAAGTAAAATTAATCCAACAACCGGACGAAAAAGACCGCAGCACCGTCTTTAATATCATTGATACAATGCTTACTAAAAGAAAGTTTAAAGAGTTCTTTCAGAAGAATGTGGCGGCACTTTAGACACTTCACTTTTCTTTCCAATATTGGGAATGATTATTTTGGATTTGGGGTGGAAGGTGCAGGTTCAGGAAATATCCTGAAAGAACCTGATATGCTCAAAAGGCTAAATGAAATTGAGAAAATGGAAAGCGATGATAAAAACCATATCCTATACACCATTGACGGGCTTATTAAATCGGTAAAGCTTAAAAATATTGCTGCATTATCAAGTTGAATGCTCAGAACATGGTCGGGCATTCAACTTTATTGTAAATATTAACCGTTTATATTTATAAGCCTCGATTTCCGCTTGATTGCAAATCGGCGCAAACGGTGGTGAGGAAATAATACAGCTTCTGATTGATAATTTTACTCCTTTGGTACTATAACAAAATGGAGCAAAAAAGAAACCCGTTTACTACACAAAGTGTTTTTATCTCCTTTTACATAAAAGTCAAATTGCCGGATTTTCTTTTCAATATCACAAAACAATGCTTCAAAATCTTCATTACAAGGCTCTACACGTTTTGGTAACATATTTCCACAGATAACGTCTGTTTTATCTTTTTTGCGAACGATATAGCTCTTTAACTCTATGTTTTCGACAAGCAAGTTTTCTAAATCAGAGAAACTAATTATTACATTACCAGACCAGATTAAGGAATCAGATAAGCCTTCCATGAAGACTTCTGGTGTTTTATCATATTTAAATGAAACTTCCCCAATATCTTGCGAAAAAGCCATATTCAATAAAAACAAAAAACAAAGAATAAGGTAAAGTGATTTCATGATTATTAGCGCATTAAAGGATAAAACCTACTTATTAGAGGAACTGTTTGATTGCTTCTTTGCAAAGGATAATTATTATAGCCCCCGTTGCATTTTTTATTGAACCTCTTTGAAAATTTTGCACAGCCGTATCAAATTGTTCTCTTGGAAATGTATTGCTTTGGAGTAAATTATAAAATGAATTCTCAAAAGCTCTGCCTGCTGCATTAGCATTACCCATAGGGGTAGCACTCCCAAATGGTAATGTGTTGTCATATGCATACTGAGAAGTAACAGAATATCCAAACAAATTAGCTTCAACTTCATTAAAAATTGATGCTCCTCCTTGACCCATTTCATGTTGATAACCATGGAACATTTCGTGAGCCAGACCTTCTAATGCAAAATTTTCACCCATTCTTAATATACTACCACCTTCAGCATTTTCGATAAATTGATGCGCATCACCAATTACAGCAGATAAATTAGTAACACCAAACACGTTATCACTTACATGCAAATCACTAAGCACCATACTTCCAATTTCAACAGAATTCATTTGATTTAATGTTGTAATTGCATTTGCAAAAAAAGTGTTGTCCCCATCGTATTCCATGCCAGGCGTGTATTGTAATTCAGCTACTCCGTTTCCATCTTCATCATATTGATATAACCAAATTTCTCTACCATCCGGGTCAATGTATATGATGGGATTATTCGCCACGTAAGCATAGGGAGATATGGAGTAATATTTTTCTGCGAGTGGGTCTTGCACATGCCACCTAGCAATTTGTGGGTCGTAAAAGCGGAAGCCGTAATCATACCAATTCAGGCTGTTGGCAGTTTCAAATTCTTTGGAGTTGTATAAATAGCGGTTTGAGGAATGATTATAATTGAGGTTATGAATGGTTTTACCGAAAGGGTAGTAATTGGGCTCTTGCGTAACAAGCTTGTCGCCGGTGTTGCCGGCAACAAATACAATACGGGTGTTGCCAAGATGATCGCGTACATGAAACTCCGAAATAAGCTCGTTTTCATTGTTCACGGTAAAACGCCCGTAAGGGTGATTGACATAGCTCAGCTCCTTATTCGAATATACAAACGCTCCGGCATAATCACGTGTATTGTCTTGCCTTCCGGAGATATATAAATAAGTCTTCTGGCGGAGCTTTCTTCCCATAGCATCGTAGTTGTAGCAAAAAAGCGGTGTCGGTTCGCTATCAATTTTCACAATATTCGCAGGCAAATTGAGAAAATTATAGGTTATTTTTATTCCCTTGTTATGGTCTCTTATCATGTTCCTGTTTGAATCGTAATAATATTCCGGATAATCAAAAGTCGCTCCATAAGATCCATGGTCCTGAAAGCTGTTCCTGCCCGGAGTGAGCGTAACGTTATCAACGGCTTGTAATACATTGCAGCCGTAAAGATAAATCAAATTATCAATAATATCAAATTCGTTTTCAAAAGTTTTACCTCTGCGTTTCAGGTTGATTATATTTCCGTTTATATCATAATGATAGCTGGTTGAGTAGCGGTTTTCGGGCGAGTAATCAGCTTGTGACAGGCGGTTTAAATCATCGTATTGATAATCGTATTCATGTTAACCGGTAAAATGAAAGCTTTCCCACTTTTGAGATGAGATATTGCCTGTGTACTCACCGTCGCCATAGCCGAGCTCCATCCAGAAAAGGCTTTCATCGGGATTTTCACCCGGGCTGTCGATTCAACTTTTGCAATAATTTGAACGCATGTACTCTCGCTTTTATTCTTATTATTGTGTAAAAACATGCTCAAAATCAACACTTACCGCCTTTTTATCCATTCAGGAAGATAGGTCCGTCGGGGCCGAGAGGTATTCCCAGAAACATCCACAACACCAGTAAGGCAATCCATGCTATTCCGAGGAAGATAGTATATGGAAGCATTGTAGATATAATTGTACCTATACCATATTTTTCGTCATATTTTTGCGCAAAAGTAACTATAAGGGCAAAATAGCTCATCATTGGCGTTATCAGGTTGGTCAGTGAATCACCTATTCTGAATGCTGCTTGTGTAATACCTGGGTGGTAGGGATTATCCAGCAGCATAAGCATAGGGATAAATACCGGAGCAATTATAGCCCACTTGGCTGATGCACTGCCCATAAACATATTAATAAATGCCGAGAGTAAAACAAAAGCCACGATTAGTGCCGGTCCGGTAAAACCTATTTCCTTAAGGCCGGCTGCACCCTTGATTGCAATTATCAAGCCGAGGTTGGAGTGATTGAAGAAATATACAAACTGCGCTGCAAAGAAAACCAGCACAATATATGAACCCATACCGCTCATTGATTTGATAATATGCTTCATCATATCCTTATCATTTCGTATAGTTTTTACAATCAAACCATACACTAGCGACGGTATAAAGAATAATACCATTATCCCGATAATAATGCCGTCAAAAAATGGTGAGTGCAGTACGGAGCCAGTTTCGGGGTCTCTGAAAATTCCATTTTCCGGTATAACGGTAAGAGCCATCAAAACAACGAACAAAATTGCGCTGATGGCTGCCCATTTCAATCCGCGGTTTTCTTCCTGTGTAAGAAGTTTTATTGTAAATTTCTCGGTTTGGCCTTCATATTTTCCAAGCCGGGGTTCGACGACTTTATCAGTTAACCATGTTCCTACAAACAGCACCACAAAACTTGATGCTATCATAAAATAGTAGTTAACTGCGGGATTCACCACCAGGTCTTCCTGGATCAGCTGTGCTGCGGAAGTAGAGATACCGGCGAGTATGGGGTCTATAGAGCCTATAAAAAAGTTTGCACCAAAGCCGCCGCTAACACCACAGAAAGCCGCTGCCAGACCAGCCATTGGGTGTCTGCCAAGGGCGTGAAATATCATAGCCCCTAATGGTATAAGAACCACATAACCAGCCTCAACAGCCAAACCCGAAATGATCCCGGCAAGAACAACAGCCGCAGTAATAATCCTGGGCGGCGAATTCAAAACCAAAGCCCGTATCATTACATTAAATAACCCCGTGCCCTCCGCCAAACCAATACCTACCATCACAACCAAAACATATCCGAGAGGAGGAAACTTCAGAAAATTATCAAGAATATTAGTGTAAATCCAGCGTATGCCATCAGAACTGATAAGATTGTTTACCATAATGACTTCGCCATCAACCGGATGAGTTGCTGATATGCCAATCAAATGAGTTACCCATGATAACAGTATAACAAAAAAAGCAAGTAGTGCAAATATACTGGCAGGATGCGGCAGCAAATTGCCGACAACCTCTACATAATCAAGCGACTTTATAAATGCTTTGTTTGAATAATTTCTTATTTTTCCCCAATTTTTTTTCATCGTTCTAAATAATTATTTTTGTGGTAATGATCATATCAATATGTTGAAATATTGAACTTTTTTGGTAAACTTTGAATTTTGACAAAAAATGAAATTCAACCTGCCAGGTCATCATGTTTTATGAAACTTTTTTCGTCCCGTCATCATTATTACTTTTTATAATTACTCACACTGATCTGTAAAAGCTTATGCAGCCGACTTGCAGGCTCCCGGATATTGACCGGATGAATTACCATTTAAAGTCAAAATTTACAAAACCCGACAAAGATATAATTTTTTGGCTCAACCTGCCATTTAACCCAACTTTGTTGTCAGAAACTATTTTTTCCGACTACCGTCATTTTAAAACAGTCTGATGTTTTTTTTTTTGATGCTGCGTTTTTTGTACAACAGATAAATCAGTAAAGCTGAAAATTGGCTGTACCATAAACAATGAAAAATAAAAGTTTTCGGAGGTTTTTAACAATGAATTTAACCCCGCAGGTCATTAACATGTTTCAATTATCTTTAATTGCCGTTTGACTTTGATAACTGACCTGGGTTCAATAAAGGAATATTTCCGGATGTTCAGTTTAGGTATAAACGTTTAATCTTTATCAGTTTATATTAATTTTGCAAGTACAACACAACATAGATAAGCCAAAACAAGTTTTATCTTTATCAGCATAATAGTTTTATGCATTTTGCTGTATATGAAGTTTTGGCAACTTTTTAACCTGTTTTGGTTATCTTGATTGGTATAGGACCAAGGCGTTAAGTATTCAATGTACAAAGAGGAAATTTTACTTTATGCTTTTCAATAAATAAACATATAGTTAGATGGAAGTAATTGCATGGCTTGGTGTTTCGCATGGGCTTTTTGCCGCAATCCTTATGATGGCGAAAAGAGAAAGAAGCGTCTCCGACCAGATATTAACTGCCTGGCTATGTTTGTTGGCCTTCGAGTTTTTGAGCTGTGCAATTGATATAAGAATATTCGAAACCCCTCTTTTGTCAAGCTCTTTTTTACTCTTTAATCCGGCTTTCTACCTCTACGTGAAATCCCTTACAGATGAATCCTTCAAGCTTAAATATATTCAACTTCTACATCTACTTCCCTTTATCGCTTTTAAAATAACCGCTTATATCTTACAGGAACCTTATTCTTTGAAATTCTTCTTTGACCCGGATGCAACCATTTGGTTCAGGTATTCATTTTCTGCTGCTTCCATTATTTCATGGATATCATATAATACTGTTAGTGCAATTATTGTTTTCAGGCATAGAAAAAAACTTAGAAATGAGTTTTCAACTCTCGAATATGACACAAAGCTTGGATGGCTATTGTTTGTTGTGGTATTCTATAATTTGTTTTGCGGAATTGCAGTCATTATTGGCATAAATGCCGTATTGTTCAATATCAAAATACCTATAACTAACATATATATATACTCCGTAATGCTTTTGCTTGTCTATATACTCGGGTTTTATAGATTGATGCAAAAAAGAGTATTAATAAAAGATGATGATGCTGAACAGATAAAATACAGAAGGTCTGTTCTGACAAAAAATCAAAAAACGGTTATTAAAAACAAGCTTCTTGAACATTTTAAAAACGAAAGGCCATATCTTGATCCGGAGCTGAACATGAGTATGCTTTCAGACTACCTGAAAATACCAAAATATCAGTTAACAGAAGTTCTAAATGTTGATATTGGCAAGAACTTTTTCCGGTTTGTTAATGAATACAGGGTGGAAGAAGTTAAAAAACAGCTTATAGAGAAAAAAGATATCTACTCCATAGAAGCCATTGGCTACGAATGTGGTTTCAGTAGCAAATCATCGTTTTTTACCGTTTTCAAAAATATAACCGGATATACACCTGCCGGTTATGTAGATGTTCTGAAAAAAAACTCTGACAAATAGGCTGAATATTTAATCCACAAATGCACACAAATTTAGTCGGCAGTTGGCAGTGGGCAGTCGGCAGTCGGTAAATTGATCAATGCCTCACAACATGTTACTTATAAAGCAGCAAATTTAAAGTTCGATTTTTAAAACTTCAAAACCTGAACAACTTCAACAAGTACACGCTTTAAAACTAAAACCATATTGACATGCGGCAAGGCTAATTTTGTATTGATTAATTATTTCGACATTCAATACAAAAAACACAAGCCAAAGATCATGTCAAAAAAAATTTTGCTGATATTAATATTGTTTATCAGCGGTTTTGTTTCACAGGCGCAAGGGTTATTTGAAAGCATTACATCCGACCGTGATGATAGTGACGATACAAGCAGCTTTGTTCTTAACGGATATGCCAGGGGCTCGGCTTACGGTGGTTCTGATGGCTACGATTTCACAACTCTGTTTGGCGAATTTGCTTTGCAGGGAAGGGTGTCAAGGGGTAAAACCTTTTTTCATGGTGATGTGAGAATCCGCGAAGGGTTGTTTTTTGACGAAAGGCAAACAATTGTTGAACTAAAAGAAGCCTATGCTGCTTACCGGGGTGAAAATAGTTCTTTTTACATAGGTAATCAGATAGTCTCATGGGGACGCACGGATGGCTTCAATCCTACCGACAATATCACACCACACGACTATTTCTTTCTTACCCCGGATCATGACGACCAGTTAATGTCAAACTTCATAATTCGTTCGAAAGTTCGTTTCACGCCATCAGCCGAACTGGACTTAATAGCCATTCCTGTTTTCAATAAGTCAAATTATCGCTATGATCTGTTCGACATGGGAGGCAATGCACATTTCAGTGAAACAGTAATGCCGGATAAAACGCTTAAAAATTCAGGCTTTGGTGCAAGAATGAACTTCGAGCTGCCTGCCATTGGATTTTCATTCTCCTACTTTAGAGGATACGACACTTTTTACGGTTTCAGGGTTGAAAATATAGATATTTTACCCGAACTTAACATTGAATATGTTGCCGACTTCTATAAAAAAAACACTCCGGGTGCCGATTTTGCATTACCTGTTAATAATTCAATAATTCGCGGCGAATTGGCTTACAACCATACAAAAGACTACGAACAAAACATGCACATACCCAATCCGGATATCAGCTATGTTGCCGGCTTTGAAAGGAACATTTTTAATATAATATCAATTGTACAATATGTAGGCAAGTACACAATCAACTACGAAAAACTCCAAAAACCAGTCATACCTGACCCGCCCGACACTGATAACATGATGCAATATGCCATTGACATGATCAATTATGAACCGGAACTGTTCAACAGGAAGATTTTTCAACAACAGGAAAAATTCAACCATGCCGTCATGGTCACACTTAACAGGTCTTTTGCCTATGAAGTAATTGATGTGGAATTGTCGGGTTATTACAACATAACCTCTGAAGAGTACTTAATAAGACCCGGTATTACATGGAGGCTCACTGACGAGCTGACTGCGCAGGCGGGTGCAAGCCTGATGTACGGAAAAGAAAGCTCTGTTTATGATATGGCAGGAAAAATTCTTAACGGGGCTTATGTTGGTATGAAAGTAAGTTTCTAAAATAAGACAGATTAATTATAATGGCAAGTCATTAGTGTCCGATAAAAATTTAAATGACGAATAACGTTAAAAAATATTTTTTGTAAACGTCTGAATATATGCTTATTGCGCTTTTAAATGATATGCAATTATGATGGTTTTTATAGTTT
>PWJZ01000131.1 GCA_003559855.1 Bacteroidales bacterium | reverse complement strand
TTCATATACAATAGGTTGAAAGTCTTCAAAAATTGACATTTCTTAACTTTTTGCAACGTATTGATTTTTAAAGTTATACAGCTGTCATTTTTATCAAATTTAGCCATTTTTTACCCGTTTTCAGCCTTAAAATTGATTGGGTTAGGAAAACAGAGTTTTGTAAAACCCTAATTGTTAAAAAATGCTGATATTTTATGATTAAACAAATAATACATTTTTATCCATACTGCCTTGTTATAAAACCAAAAACAATTTCATAGTCAAAAATATATGCTTACATTTACAACATGTTAATAATTCAAGTTTTCATAATTACGATTAATGCGGAAAAAAACTTGACAATTAATAACTAAAAATTAATGCATTATGAAAAAATTGCTTTTTTTACTGTTGTTTATGCTTCTAGCTACAAATATAAAGGCTGAGAATGCCGGCATTACACTAACATTCACGGCAAAGCACAATGGCACACATATAAAATTAGACAGTATTTTGGTTGAAAACCTTACGCAGTATGGCATTAAGGTTCTTTATGACCCTGATACCGTTCTGAAACTGACTCCAACGTATATTGATATTATTGATGGCGGATATAATGACCTGTTTGTTTCGCAGAATTATCCCAATCCTTTTTCAGAAAAAACATATTTTGATTTATATGTTCCTGAGAGGGATCTGTTTAGTTTGGATGTTTATGATTTAACGGGTCGAAAAGTAACAAGTTATGAAATCACGCTGGAACGAGGCATACATCATTTTACTTTTCATGCATGCAACCTTCAAAGCTATCTTTTGACCGTGAGCTCAAATAACTACATGCAAAAACGCCTGATGATACAAATTAGAAAAGGAAGCAGGTCTTCTTCAAAGATAACTTATACGGGGCTATTATCTCAAACCAAAACACAACAATTAACATCAGAGACAGATTTCCCTTTCGAACCGGGTGATGAATTTAAGTTTACGGGATACGTTACCAGTGATTTTGGCAATGTAGCTTATGATGTTATTACTGATATTCCGGAAACTGACACGGATTATATTTTTGATATTAGCTTTCCGAGATACACTCTTACTCTTGAGGCAGAACCCCATGAAGGAGGTACAGTAGAAGGTGGAGGCGATTATGATGAAGGCCAAGAAGTAAATATTACCGCCAATGCCAATAATTGCTATGATTTTATAAACTGGACGGATGAAGAAAATAATGTGTTCAGCACTGATGCGAGTTTTATTTACATAATGCCGGCTGAAGATGTAACACTTACTGCTAACTTTAACACATACGACGGTATTCCTGGCGATGGCGTTACCGATATTGACGGCAATTTTTACCAAACTGTTTGCATTGGTGGAATAGAATGGATGGCTGAAAATCTGCGTACTGCCACATATAATAATGGAATAGCTATACCTGGCGGTTTGAGTAACTCCGAATGGGTAAATACAAATGAGGGTGCTTATGCCGTTTATCCTCATGAAGATGTTGATGGTATTGATTCTGAAGCAGAAATGGTAGAAGCTTATGGGAAATTATACAACTGGTACGGTGTTGATGACAGCAGGGGACTTTGCCCTGCGGGCTGGTATGTACCTTCTGACGAGGATTGGGATGATTTTTTGGATTATTTGAAAAATGAACACGGCATTGAAAATACAAATACTGTTGATGGGGCCGGCAATGCTCTGAAATCCTGCCGCCAGGTTGATTCGCCTCTGGGGGGCGAATGTGCCACCTCTGAGCATCCGCGATGGGACTTCAACAACATACATTATGGAACAGATGAGTTTGGTTTTTCTGCTTTGCCGGGCGGCAGCCGTGGCGACAGTATCGGCGGCTTCCTTTATATGGGTTACAGCGGCAGCTGGTGGGGTTCTACTGAATCAGATACAAACCTTGCCTGGTTCCGTAGCATGGCATGCCCCATTGGCAGCGTATACCGCAGCCAATCCCACAAGAGGTTCGGATATAGTGTCCGTTGTGCCAGGAATATTGATTAACCCTCTGCAAATAAAAAGTTTAAGACATTATAATTTTGCACCGTAAAGTGTTCGCAATTTATATAAATTGAACCTCAATCCGGATAACTAAAAAGCACTTGTTTTTTTGTTATACAGTGCTGCATAATTCACCCTTGTATTTAATAAATGGCATTTTATCTTTTTATAATAAAAAAATAACAAATGTGCAGAAGACCGGAAGAAAGCATCTCAAAAAAAGATTCACGAGTCGCAAGGACGCTAAGGAAAAAAATCATAAATGATTTTTTCTCTTCGCGTACTTAAAATTCAGCTATCTTAGCACAACTTATTATAAATAATTAACTTAGTATTTCGCACCGGCTTTAAAAGCTGTTTATGCTCTGCAACATTGCACCATTGCGTTAAATTCATAATTATTTAAAACTCTTATATGGTCAGACCGCTAAAATTCAAAGTGTTGCAATTAGTTATATAGGAGATTAAAACAAAAAATCATTGAACTATTACTGGGAAGATAACAGGAGATTTAATTCCTGGACGGCTTATACTCAAAGGAAGTATGGCGGCAGGTTACAAAAGGTAAGCCTCAATGCCGGGTTTTCCTGTCCTAACAGAGACGGAACAATTGGATATGGTGGCTGCACTTATTGCAACAATGAAGCATTTAATCCCTCTTATTGCAATCCTTCGAAATCAATAACCGCACAACTTGATCAGGGAATTGCTTTTTTAAAAAGAAGATATAAAAACATTTCCGGATTTATCGCTTATTTTCAGGCTTATACAAACACGTATGGTTCTGTTGAATTATTGGAAGAAAAGTACAGGGAGGCACTTGTTCATGAGGATATAATGGGTATATCGGTTGGTACGAGACCCGATTGCATTAACAGTCAGGTTCTGGATCTGTTGGAGGATATTTCTGCTTCAAAGTTTGTTTCGCTCGAATTAGGTATTGAGAGTTGTTATGATTCTACTTTAAAACGCATAAACAGGGGGCATACTTTTGATCAGTCGGTCAGAGCAATAAAGCTGGCTTCAGAGAGGGGTTTGCATGTTACCGCTCATATTATTTTCGGGTTGCCCGGTGAAACACAACTGCAAATGCTCAACCAGGCAAAGATCATATCAGCTTTACCCATAAATAGCGTGAAGTTTCATCAGCTTCAGATTGTAAAAGGAACTAAAATGGCTCAACAGTATCTGTCATATCCCAAACAATTTGAACTTTTCGAATTGGACGAATATGTTGATTTTATTGTTTCCTTTACGGAACGATTAGCTCCGCGGATGCTTATTGACCGTTTTTGCGGAGAAGTGCCGCCGAAATATAATTTGGGGAAAAAATGGGGAGAAATGAGATATTATCAGATACTGGAAAAAATTGAAAAGAAATTCGAACAAAAAAATACATGGCAGGGCAAGCTTTTCGGGTAAAATTTAATATGTAGAAAAAATCATATATTATATAAGTTTAAATATATATTCTTGTTTTACAGGTATTCCGGTATTTGCAATTTGATTATTTTTGCCGGTAATTTGACGGGCTCCTTTTTGGCGTTGCGGGATTAAATCTGTGATGATAATTATTTTTATGATTTGAAGGTAGTTTGAATTCCGGTGGAAGGGAGTTCAATGATTACGGATACAGAGGGCGGTTGCAATTAGTAATAAGATAAGGGTAACCGGCGATTAGGGCTTTTGAGGGGTTTTCATCTGGCGGATGTTACTTGTCAATTGTTACCATTTTACGAAAGAAAATAATAATTGGAGAAAAACAAAAATATTTACAGATGAACAATAACGACAACATTATTTCGAGGATATTAGGCGGTATTGAGCGTGTGGGGAACATGCTGCCGCATCCGGCGACGTTGTTTGCCATGTTTGCTGTGTTGATAATATTTCTTAGCGGGTTAGCTTCTGCTTTTAACATATCTACGGTTCATCCGGGTACGGGAGAAGTTGTAAAGCCTTTTAATTTGTTGACCAATGAGGGTTTTCATATGATTATGGAAAATATGGTTTACAATTTTACTTCTTTTGCTCCTCTGGGGACGGTTTTAACGGCTTTGCTGGGTATAGGGATAGCTGAAGCCAGTGGTTTGATGTCTACTTCATTGCGATTATTGGTGATCTCTGCTCCCAGGAAGCTTTTGACGTTTGCCATAGTTTTTGCAGGCATATTGTCAAATACTGCAAGCGAGGTTGGTTATGTTGTATTGGTTCCTTTGGGAGGTTTGATATTCCTGGCGGTTGGCAGGCACCCGATTGCCGGGATTGCTGCGGCTTTTGCCGGGGTATCAGGCGGATACAGCGCCAACCTTTTGTTAGGTACAATAGATCCTTTGCTTGCAGGGTTGTCGGAAGAAGCCGCAAGGATAATTGATTCTGCATACGTTGTAAATCCTGCGGCAAATTATTATTTCATGTTTGTAAGCACATTTTTTATTGCAATTATCGGAACATGGCTGACCGAAAAGGTTATTGTGCCACGACTTGGCAGCTACAAGGGCGAAGCAAAACCGGAAAAAATCAAAGGAATAACAAACCTCGAAAAACGAGGGCTGAAATTTACAATGGTGGCTTTCGTAATACTTGTGATAATATTGCTATGGAGTGCGGTACCTATTAATGAAGGCTTCTGGCAGCATGTTCCATTTTCAGGGTTTTTGCGTGACCCCGAAACAGGCGATCTGTTGCGATCACCCTTTATGTCGGGCATTGTTGCAATAATTTTTCTTGTAGCCGGTATACTGGGATTAGTATATGGAATCGGGGCAAAAACTCTTAAAAATGACAGTGATGTTATCAAAGGCATGGGAAAATCAATGTCAACCCTGGGTACTTATATTGTTTTGGTGTTTTTTGCCGCGCAATTTGTGGCTTATTTCAACTGGACAAACCTTGGCTTGATATTTGCCATACAGGGTGCCGAACTTATAGGGTCGGTCGGTATGGGGCGTATTCCACTGGTCATCAGCCTCGTTCTGATCTCTGCATTTATTAACCTTGTTATAGGTAGTGCAAGTGCAAAATGGGCTATTATGGCGCCTGTTTTTATCCCGATGTTCATGTTGCTGGGTTATTCGCCCGAATTTACACAACTCGCCTATAGGGTGGGCGACAGTGTTACGAATATTATAGCACCCATGATGTCTTATTTTGCCATGATTGTTGCATTTATCGAAAAATATGATAAAAATGCAGGAATTGGCACAATAATAGCAACTATGTTGCCCTATTCCATAGTGTTTCTGATATCATGGCTGGTTATGTTAATAATTTGGATACAGATAGGCGCTCCTATTGGCCCGGGGGCTCCACTATTTTATGAATTGTAGATTAAGGCTTGATCAAACTGTAATCCATGTGCAAAATTATATTCCGGATCATTATGTGAAAGCCTGAAACACTTAGGTTTTAAAAGAAAGATGAACTTATTGAACCCGAAATGGTCCTACAAGCAACGCTGTCAAACGATATCCCCGTCTATAAGCAAACAGAATGGAGTAATAATAGTAGCGGATTACCAGTAACGGCTGACAAGTTATGTGCTCTATATTATATATTAACACCCGTTATATAATGAAATTAATACTGATAACGCAAATATTAACTGATATATATTATTATAAAACAGAACTTTAAACACATTTTATTCACACGCAATACTAAGGTAATCGTTATTGTTTTTACATAAAAAATATAGCTTTTTTTCAATTTTTTTGTATTTTTGGTTTATTGGGTTTAAAATGAGATGTTAAAAGATCTGAATGGTGAAAAGCCGTGGTCTGTGAGTAGCCATATTCAAAATTAGAAAAGAGTATAATGAGAAATAAGATATTGGTGGCAGTTGATTTTGAGGAACAATCCCTGAAAGCAGTGAAGCAATCTTATCACTTGGCAAAATTGTTCGATGCCGAGCTGATACTTCTGCATGTTGTTGAGGAAACAAACATTATGAAAAGCTTTTTTTCGCATGAGGAGTATTATAGGAAGATCCTTTTAAAGGCTAAAGAGAGATTAAACGAACTTGAAAAAATAGCAAAGGAAATGTTTGTTGACTCCAACATTCATGTTAATTCGTTAATTGCCAAGGGAAAGCCTTATGAGCAGATAATTCAGGCAGCGATTGACAACGAGGTTATCCTTATAATTATAGGTAAAAACAATGATATTGAAAAATTGCAAAGAAAATTTATAGGAAGCAATACTTTCAATGTAATAAGGGAGGCTCCCTGTCCGGTAATATCAATAAAAGGCGACGACTATTTTAACGAATTCAGAAATATACTGTTGCCTCTTGATTTTACAAAACCGATACAAAGACCAATACAACATGCCATTAAACTTGGCGGATATTTTGGTTCAACGATAAATATATTATCGGTTCTTCCACGAGATAACAAAATGAATAAATTGTTCAAACAGGTTCAATTAACCCAGGTAAAGAACATGATAACCAGAAATGGATTACGTTGCACAGCTGAGATTGTTGAAAGCAAGGGTGAACCGGTATGTAAAACTATAATTAAGCATGCCGGAAAAACAGATGCAGATCTTATAATTGTTATTACTCAACAAAAGAAGCATTTTGTGCCCTTTTTCATCGGCTCAACAGCCCAGGAAATCATATATAAGTCGGAAATTCCCGTGTTTAGCGTAATCCCTTCGGTGAAATTCAGTCCCGGTGTGGTTACTTCATTTGTTGATCCTCTGGGCCTAATGGAACAACAGCATAAAAAATTATGACTTTAACATTGCATGCAGGGTTATTTATGACCTTTTTGTATTAGCCGGCATGTTAAAAAGGCAGACACACAACCACCATATGAAATATATAAAAACCTGATAGAAAGATGAAAAACCACGAGAAGAATATGATCCTGGTGCCCACTGATTTGACTCCTGTCGTTGAATGTGCTTTGAACCATGCAGTTGAAATAGCCCGGTTATTAAACAGGAAGATCATTTTGTTGCATGTGCTGACAAAGAAAAAATATGAAGAGGAGATCAGAATGAAGCTTGAGCAACAAACCTCAAAGATTAGCGAGGATACAGGGTTGGATGTTTCATATCGAATTGAAGAGGGTAGTATTTTTACAACTATAAGCAAAGTGGCGGAAGAAGTTAATGCCGAGTTTATTATTATGGGTATACATGGCAAAAAAGGATTGCAGTATATTGTGGGCAGCTATGCCTATAAGGTTATCACATCTTCGAAGGTGCCCGTGCTGGTGGTCAAAAAGAAACATGTTCACAAAGGTTATAAGAATATTGTGTTGCCCATTGATTTTACACTTGAAAGCACTCAAAAGATCAGATATGCAATAAAATTCGCTAAATATTTTGACGCAACGATATGTATTATAGGGTTTTTGTCGACAACAAGTTCGGTGTGGAAGATCAAGAAAGAAGTTATTATGAAAAAAGTTACTGAATATATAAAACAAGCCGGTGTTGACGTAACGGCTGAAATAATCATTCAGCCGGGTGCTGTGATCCACGATGTAGTGCTGGATTATGCCGAAAAGATAAAAGCCGACATGATCATGATCGTTGCAGAGATAGGTGATCTTTTCAAGGATGTTTTTTCCAAAAATTCAGCAGAGCAGATAGTTGATAAATCTGACTTCCCTGTTCTGAATATTATTCCCGACCCTGCTAAAGATGATGTCTATTCATCAAAACATGTGATTTTCAAACCTTTTATTGATCCTATGGGGTTGATAAGAAAAGATGACAATTGATATAAGGTTGTGGTAAGCTTTTTGCCAAATTATAAAATTGTTCGTCTTTGCCGTATTGCTTCAAACAAAACTATTGCCGTGCTTACTGATACATTAAGGCTGTCTGCTTTACCGGTCATAGGTATATTTATTGTTTTTTCGCTTACCTTAACCCACTTTTCCGACAAACCTTCTGATTCGGCCCCAAAGACAATAGCTGCCGGCTTTCTGTAATTAATGTCGTAATAACAGGTATCACTGCCAGGTATGGCAGAAAAAACGGGGATGGAGTTTTTATTCAGCCATTTTATTGCTTCGTCGTTGTTGCATGTGACTACCTGGTTTGAAAAAATGCTTCCTGTGCTGGAACGTATCACATTGGGATTATATATGTCTGTTTGCTGTGAACATACTATAACTGTATCAACGCCGGCTGCATCGGCAGTCCTCAGAATGGCTCCCAAATTGCCGGGCTTTTCAATATTCTCCGCTATCAATATTAGCGGAAGTGATGATAATGTGATATCCGACAAGCGGCTGTCTTTAATATTGGCTGTGCCTATTATACCCTCACTGTCGCCCCTGTAAGCAATTTTGTTGTAAACATTTTTACCGACACTGATTTTTTTGATATTGCCGGTTATGACAGGATAGGCAGGATCTTCCGTAAAAATATCTTCACATATATATAATTCAGCAATATCAACATTGCATTGTTGTGCAATTGATAGCTCACGTCTGCCTTCGATAACGAATTTTTTTTTCTTCTTCCGTTCCGACGACTTTTCCTGCAGCTTCAATATATTTTTTATCCTTTGGTTTTGCGGATTGGTAATCATTTGCTTAAACAATGATACGTTTATACAATTTCATGGCTCCGAAAGCCAGCAGGTAACTTATGAGGGCTACCGTAATGACTATCCTGAAGCCACCTTCTACGGCGATCAACATAGCCAGAGAAGTTGCTATTACCGACACGGAGCCGTTGATACCCCATGCCCAGCCGATATGGCTTTCGTTGCTTTTTGATAAATGTTTTATGCCCAAAGGGAATGGCATACCCATGAAAAAAGCGGGTAATGCTATAAATATCAGTGCAACTATGATCTTTAATATATCATGGCTGCCGATTGTAGCCTCAAGTATTGGGGTAAGCCCCACGGCATAAAGCAATAGAATGCCCGCTATAATTAGATTTACCTTTGATGCCGATTTTGTTACATCATTGATCTTTGATGAAAAATAGCTTCCGGCACCGCTGCTTAGCAACATGGTACTTATTACTGCTGTTATTGCAAATATGGGATGACCAAAGAATAAAATAAACCGCTGTATAAGTATTATTTCGACAAACATGTAGCCCAGCCCGAGTGCACCGAAATATAATAATGTAGGCAATTTGCCCCGACCTGTTCTTCTCAGAAAAAAAAGAGGAACGATTATGAACAGCAGGGCAAGTACAAAACTTTGAATAAATGTCATCAATACTATGAGGTAGCCGAGTTCCAAAAAGGGCATCTGAGCCGGCCCGAAAACTTCGGCCAGGTATCTTACCGAACGTAATCGCATAAATTGTGAAAAATATGGCTTGTCATCCGTTGCCGGTTTTATATGAAAACCATAGTCATGATAAATATCGGTACGGTCAGTAAACATAATCTCATCAATGTAGTCGAAAAAAGAAGTATCTTCCATGACATTGTACTTTGTCCTTTCATGGGGTTGAATATCAGGAAGAATTACGGGGTCAAAGAATTTTTCGTCAGAAAACCTTCTTATTTTTTGTGTTTCAATAAAATTTACCGGGGTTTTTTTGATTGCAAAAGTTATAGTACCCCAGCTTCTTATTGCTACTATATGCTTATGAGCATTGTCAATATTATTATTTTTTGCCAGTTCGCACAGGGTTGAAAATATTTTTAATGTTGTTCTCGGGGGGTAATCCATCCATGATGATATGGTTATTACGCCGTTGGGTTTGAGCATATCCCACATCAATTGAAATGCCTCAAGTGTCAGTGCATATTCTTCATGGAGAGCGTTCAGACCTGCCGTTCCGCCAAAAGCATCAAGAAGCGGCAGCACTATATGGTTATATGATCGTTTGCCGTGATTCTCATTTAAAAATGCTCTGGACTCCTGATGTATTATATTTATTTTCGGATGGTGAAAAAGGTTATTGCTTTTTCCGGCAAATTCGTTTTTAAGCAGATTTATCACCGCTTTGTTTTCGATCGCACCGTCAGTATGATCAGCTTCATTGTTCAGGGCGTGTGAAATAGCGGTGCCTGTAGATGCTTTTAATACCAGGACAGAGTCGCGGTCGTTCATAATGTAAGGCAAGGCCATGGTTGTATAATCGTGAATATTATATTTTGCAGAGTCGTCGTGTTTAGGAATAGCTCCGTACATGTTGCCATTGAGGAAAACACTTGGTTTAACCGGAACATCTTTATCGAAAGCCAGGCTGACGCCGGGTGCATATCTGATGGCCGGAGAGCTGACAACGTCAATAACCCCATATATAGAAGGCTCGCTGTAAATAACTTCGGCATCGGGCAGAGTCATGGTATTTGAAAGGCTCTTATATTCCGATATGGTAATGTCGGGAGGTCTTATAAAAAACAATATTGATATTGCCACAGAAATACCGGTAAGTGCAATCTGGGCTTTTTTATATTTCTTTGAATATATTATTACTCCTGATATTACGGGTAACAAAGCTATTAAGGGAAATGCCTGTTGCGGATAGAAATATGAGAGCATTAAAAGGACCAGTATCCCGCCAATTCCGGAGCCTGCCAGGTTGGAAAAATAATAGACACCTATTTTTTTTGCATGTATTATGAAAATAAGGCCTATTGCCAATGCTCCAAAGAAAAAGGGAAGGAAAAATAAAACATAGTTTGCTGCTAATCTCGGAAACTGACGTATTTCGGTAAAAAGAATATAAAGGTCAAATTGTATTATTTCCTGTCTTGAAATGGGGAATGTGACAGCCATTGCAAGACCGGATATTATCATAAGCATTGGTATCAGCCAGCCGGCTCTTTTTATGAACCATTTCCTGGCAATAACAACTAGCGTGCCGCTGGCACCAAAACCAAGCATGGCTATCGATATTATCATATATGCAAAATGGTGCCACTGAATGAACGAAAGCATCTGCATGAGCACCAACTGGTAAGCAATAATAGCCACAGAATGAAGCCCCAAAGCCAAAAGAAGCCGTGGTTCAAAACCCGGTTTTTTCGGATATTTTATCATAATGTACAACAATATATTTTCTGTCTGATTCTCATAAATCAATTATCAGCCCGGCGGAAAGGCACAAATCTGACAGGCATCAGATTTCTTGTGGTTATTCTTCCGTCTTTTTTTTCTACCAGCATGAGTTGCTGAACCCTGAAAGGTGAACCGACGGGAATTATCATTTTCCCTCCTTCTTTCAATTGCTCAACCAGTGGTGGCGGTATATACTCTGCTGCCGCCGTTACAACTATCGCATCAAAAGGAGCATGTTCTTCCCACCCGTAATAACCGTCTGCTGTTTTTACATGGATGTTGTCATATCCCAGCCTATCTATAACTTCATCAGCTTGTTTTCCAAGCGCCTCAATTATCTCGATTGTAAATACTTCATCCACTATTTCGGATAGAACAGCGGCATGATAACCCGAACCGGTACCGATTTCCAGCACCCTGTAATGGCTTTTTGGTTCTATTATCTGCGTCATATAAGCAACAATATAAGGTTGGGAAATGGTTTGACCATGCCCGATCGGAAGCGGGCGGTCCTCGTAAGCAAATCGTTGCTGGCCTGCAGGAACAAAACGGTGCCGCTCGGTATTGCGCATAGCTTCAATAGTCCTGCTGTCAGTAATGCCCCGGGCTTGCAACTGCCTGCGAACCATCTGTTCACGCTGCTGACGAAAATCATCAGTGAATGAAATCAATAAAATACAACTTAGCAATATTGCCATTGGAACCAGTGATAAAAACGAAAACGTGCTGATTGACCTGCTTTTCATCTGTTGAGATGTTTTTTATAAATATTATGATGTAAATTAAATTCTAAAAAAATATCCGCTAATTTAAAAATTTTATGGCAGATACAATAATTTGTAAATGGCATATTATAAAATTGAACATAATACACAACTTTTGTATGCAATAATTGTTTAAATAACAGATTAAATATATTAGTATTAAGTTCAAATTATATTTTTTGTTAAAATGTTGAAATTGAATGTTAATTTTATTATATTTACAGTTACAAATTAAAAATAAAATAATATGTTCTTACTGAGAAAAAGTTTTAAAACAACAAAAATATCAGGCATAATTTTCTTTTTTTTATTTCTGATGCTTTCAGCTGATGCCCAGAATAAAAAGCTGGAAAATGCTGTTGGTAATCTGCAGGAATACGCAAAGTATTTTCCCCAGCAGAAAATTTATCTTCACCTCGATAAAGGATATTATTATCCCGGTGAGAATATATGGTTCAAGGCATATTTGGTTAATGCCGCAACGCATTTACCTGATAACCTGAGCCATAATTTATTTGTAGAACTCTATGATACTAGTAATGAAAACATAGCTTTGAGAGTGTTGAATCTTGAAAACGGCTTAGCCTGGGGTGACATTCAAATTCCTGATTCTATTCCCGATGGTAATTATGTTGTCAGGGCATATACAACGTGGATGTTGAATTTTGATTCAGATAATATTTATGAAGCTCCTGTATATATAGAGAATCTGGAAGAAGAAAATTATATTTCGTGGCTTGAAGCGCGTAAGAATCGGAGGTTTAACCGAAACCTGGAAAGTAAGAAAGAAGATTTTCATTTCAATTTCTATCCGGAAGGGGGAAATATTATTGGCGGCACCTTAAACCGGATAGCTTTCAAAGCAAATAATAAAACCGGTAAAGGTGTCGATATAAACGGAAGGCTGAAAAACCAAAATGGTGATGTTATAACTGATTTTGAAAGCATACATAATGGAATGGGGTATTTTGAGTTCATGCCTGTGTCGGGTCAAAAATATTATGCGTCAATAGCTTTTCCTGACGGAAGAGAGGATATGTTTAAATTACCGCGGGTATATCGTTCGGGATATGTTTTGAGAGTAGAAAATCATCCTGATTCGGATAACATACATGTAAAAATTAATGGTGAGGGGGATGTTGATGATCATTTGGCATTGATTGCATTAACGCGTGGTGATGTAAGGTTTTTTGAGGAGTTTTCTCTTGTTGATGATAAAGCCAGGCTGGATATTCCGAAAGATAAATTTGATGCCGGCATTTCGCAAATTACGTTTTTTGATAATAATGCGGTGCCTTTGGCAGAAAGGCTTGTTTTTATAGATAAACAGGATTATTTGAATATTGATATGGAGGGATTATCTGTCGAAGAAGAAAACCCTGACCGTTTGACAATCATTATTGCTGATACTGAAGGGGATACAGTTGAAGGCTCTTTTTCGATGAGTATTGCAAAAGTGTCTGAAAACACCAATATTCATAACAGCATAATGTCTGAATTTCTTATTAATTCTGATTTAAAAGGTTACATCGAGGATCCTGAATTTTATTTTGATAGTAATAATGATAAAGCTTCCGAAGCTTTGGATGTATTGATGATGACTCACGGATGGCGTCGTTTTGACCTTGAAAGCATTGCTTCGGGTAAATTTCCGGAAATCAGATATGATATTCTTACCGGGCTTTCAATAGGAGGTAAGGTAACTACTCCATCAGCGCGCCGGGGCGTTGATTTTGCCAATGTTGAGATGCTTGTACATGGTGATGATGAAAGCTCATATCGAACCGAAGCCGATAAAGACGGCAATTTTATATTCAGTGATCTTGAATATTACGGTTTGTTTAAAGCAGAATTTGTTGCAAGCCGTACTGATTTTGGTACCAACCTTAGGATAGAAATAGAATCTGCCGACCTTGCGGAAAAAAAATATTCATTTAATATTCATACCCGGGAGCATAAAATAACGGAGCGTGGCAATGACTGGGTGCGTGTCAGCAGGCGTCCGTCGGGTGAAGAGATGACTGATGATTCCAGGTTTGACCCTTCGGAATCGTCGGATGTGCATTATCTTGTGAATCCTGATCAGGTTGTTTATATGGAAGATATTAAAATTCCTTACAGCACTCTTGGTGAAGTATTAAGAGGGAGGATAACGGGGTTGCGTTTTGATCGTACCGGTCAACTGTTATTAAGAGGCCCTACCAGTATTATGGGCAGCAGTCAGCCCGCATTCTTCATTGATCAGATACCTATTGATCAGTCAAGATTTCTTCTAATGGATCCTAACGATATCGACAGGGTGGAAGTTTTTAAAGGAACAAGTGCTGCTATTTTGGGCGTCAGGGGAGCCAACGGAGCATTACTCGCTTATTCGAAACGAGGAGGAGTAGAAAATATAAGATCATTTATATATAAATTTATGGGATATCATGTGCCCAGAGAATTCTACGTGCAAAGCGAAGAAGAATTGGAAAGAGAAAGAAAACCTGACGAATACCAAACTTTATTATGGGAACCCATAGTTGAAGCTAATGAAAAAGGCAAAATAACAATAGATTTTTTCAAAAATTTGGATCCCGGTAAATATCTGATACGAATAGAAGGATTGGATTTTGAAGGAAGTTTGGGTTCGTTGAATAAGGTTATCGAAATACCTGAATTACAGTCTGCTAACTGATGTTTAGCAGAAAATCGATTGTGTCTATGCCGTCGGAATATTCCCATAATTCGGGAAACTGCGTTTTTCCGAATGGTCCCGGGGCAAATGCCTGATCAAGACAACCGGTTTCGGATAAAACCGTACATTGTATCAAATCCTTGTTTTCTGACAAATATGAATCTATGTCATCTTTTGATCCATATTCCTGGTAATATATTACCGAAAGAGGTGACGACAAATCATTGTCTTTTTTCAATAACAAAAAACCATTGTCAAAGTGAGGGGTTTGATTAACCAAAAACATTGCCTTGTAATATTCATAATTGTTTTTATATTTATAAAAATCCATAATGATTTTCCATTCTTCAATTGATTCAAAAAATCTAGTGAAAGAATAGTTTTCCGGCACCAGTAGTTTTGATACATTTCTGCATCCGAGTCCGTAATATCTGAAAATATCTTCCGACAATGCACTTAACTGGTTGTTGATTTCATTGCCTTTTAATATTGCAACACTATTGCGGTTTTTCCTGATTATATGGGGATGCTTGCCAAAATAATATTCGAAATATCTTGCAGCATTGTTGCTTCCGGTGGCAATAACACCATCAAAACCTGAAAGCTTGTCTGAGGTAAACACTATCTTGTCCTTGTATTCGGGTTCAATGGCAGTCAAAAGATCAGCAAGGGCAACAGGCAGTATCTCATCGTTTGATGAAAGCTTTCCGATAAAATTATGACCGGTTATCAATACGCACAAAAAATCATGAAAATTTACAAGTGGTATATTACCTGCCATCACAACAACTATGTTTTTTGGATTAAAAGGTTTTTGCAGTTCCTTTTCATATTCCATCAGCCAATCGTTTAGTTTTTCTTTTTTAAGCATATAGCTGATGCCTGATAGTGAATGAAGGATGTTTTCTTTGTCAAACCATGGATTTTGCCGGTCAGCAGCATTGATTTTTTCATTAAGAAATGATGCTTTTGCGGTATTTTCAAGTTTATTATTAAGAAAATTATCAAGGAATTTTCCTAACTCAATAAATGTCTTTATTCTTTTATCCAAATTTAATTGCATTATTTTTTGTTTTTATAAATAATACAAAAATAGATTTTTTTATTGGAGAATTATAATCATGTTGTAATGTGTCAGGGATATAGGCAAAAACTTATTTTTTTCCGAAGGACTCCGGATTTCTTACGATATGTGATATTTCTGATTTATTCTTTCAATTCCATATTTTTGAATAGTTACATGAAAATATAGTGACATGACTTGCTTGTAATCTTTTTTGGAGAAACTTTGAGTATTCTTTGAGTACTTTGTGAAAAAGCTATTATACAAAGCGCTGTACTGAGCTTGTCGAAGTTTTGCACTAAGATTTTCAAGAAGATTTACAAAGGGTATACTTATAGCACATCAAAATAATATTTTGCCGGAATAGAGCTAATCATATTTTTTTAATTTATTTTTTACAAATATATTGTTTCTTATATATTTTGTTTATCTTTGCACCGGTTTTTTAAGAGAATGTTTTTGAACGATCCCACCATTATTAAAACAATTCACACTGTTTTTCGGTCGCATCTGAAAGATTCCGCTTCCTGATACTGGTTTTTGTGATTGGGGCTTGTGTATGACATTCTGTTGAAATTATTATTAACAGGTCAACCTGTCATCATAGGTAAAGAAGATATGGAAAGCCTTAAAAACAATTAATTATGTTATTTAAAGAAATGGGGCTTTCTCCACAAATTATACGTGGAGTTGAAGCTTTGGGATTTGAACATGCCACGCCAATCCAGGAAAAAGTAATTTCTGTTTTGATGGGGAAAAAGTGCGACCTTATAGGTTTGGCACAAACGGGTACGGGTAAGACCGCAGCATATAGTCTTCCTGTTCTTGAAAGTATTGACGTTAGTGCTACTTATCCTCAACTGTTAATTTTGAGCCCTACTCGAGAGCTATGCGTACAAATTTCCCGCGACATTGAAAATTACAGTAGGTTCATAAATGGGTTAAAAACTATTGCTGTTTATGGTGGCGCTTCTATGGATAAGCAAATAAATGTGTTGAAGCACGGAGCACATGTAGTTGTGGCAACTCCCGGTCGTATTCACGACTTGGTACGCCGCAAGCGTATAGATTTGTCTAAGATTATGACCTTGGTACTTGATGAAGCTGATGAAATGCTGAAAATGGGTTTTCGGGATGATGTTGATGCCATTCTGGCGCAAACCCCTGTAGAAAAAAACACTATGCTGTTTTCGGCAACCATGGCACACGAAATTATGGCAATTACAAAAAAATATATGCATGATCCTATTGAGATTACAATTGGAAAGAAAAATGCAGGTGCTGAAAATGTGTCGCACATATATTACATGGTTCAGGCCAGGGATCGTTACACTGCATTGAAACGCATCGTCGATTTTTACCCCGATATATATGGCATTGTATTTTGCCGTACACGACAGGAGACCAAAGATGTAGCTACATCGCTTATGAGCGATGGATACAATGCCGAAGCTCTGCACGGCGACCTTACGCAGGTACAACGAGATTATGTTATGCTTAAATTCCGTGAGAAAAAACTCAGGGTACTGGTTGCAACCGATGTAGCTGCAAGAGGCCTTGATGTAAGTAATCTAACACATATTATTAACTACAACCTCCCTGACGATAATGAAGTATACACCCATCGTACAGGGCGAACAGGTAGGGCAGGAAAAGAGGGGCTAGCCGTTTCAATAATACATATGAAAGAGCGTGGACGAATTGCGCAAATAGAAAAAATGACACGCAAAAAGTTCACTCAATACCCTGTGCCGTTTGGTAAAGAAATATGTGAACGTCAGCTTTTTTCATTGGTTGAACGCATGCAAAACTCAACGGTGACCCACAATCAAATTGATCCATACATGGACAAAGTGTATGAAATGTTGAGTGATTTACCGAAAGAAGAAGTCATAAAAAGGTTTATTTCACAGGAGTTCAATAGGTTTTTAGAATATTATAAAGATGCACCTGACCTGAATGTCGATGAAAAAACTATGCGTAGCAGCAAGCCGACAGCTTTTAAACGTGAAATGTCCGGCGGACGTTCAATGTCAAGGGTCTTTTTTAATGTTGGTAAAGGAAAGAACATCACTAAGCGAGAAATAATTAAATTATTTGTCAATGCACCAGGAGCCCGAAATGTTGAGATTGGTCAAATTGAGATTTATAAGCGAACATCATCTGTTGAAGTTGAAAGTCATCTGGCAGGAAAAATTATCGGTAAACTAAACCGAACTACATATAAAGGAGTTCGAATAGAGGCTGAAGAGAGTAACGAATCTGACGGAAATGGTTTTCGTGAAAACTCCAAGGGAAAGCGCAGACAAAAAACAAACAATTAATAACAGAAGAATCCGGATAAATATTAACAGGAAATTACATATCTCAAATAATAAAAAAATTTTAATTTACCCCGTTAAATAGCTATGAATTCAGTCATGTTATTTTATTAAGCAAAATTATCTAGCTGTTATTTGCACGATTTGTGTTCTGCAAAAAGAAAATATCGTAATGCGTAATTTTTTTATTTATTTTTGAGTTTCAAATAAAGTTATAGTTCAGGTTGACAATTAGTTTTAAAAATATTTACCCGGAAAGGCTAAAATACCTCATATGATGGTAGCTAAAATAATTGTTATAGTTTTTCTTTACACCATTGCTGCCAATATTTTTGCACAGAACAACAATGACTTTTCGGCCCTTGAACAGAAACTTAATAATAAAGCCGTTTCAATAGTTGAATACTATCAGGATGATAAGCGTATAAGGCAAAATGACAAATTATATGATTTGTTTCGGGAGACGCTTGAAAAAGAAGGTTCATTTGAATATCCGTTTGATTCGCTGGAAACAATTTCTTTATTGCGATCTCCTGATCAGCGTTTCAGGATAATAACCTGGTACGTTCCCTTAAAAGACGGGCATTTCAAATATTTTGGATTTTTTCAGGTGATAGATCATTCAAATGATAATTATGTTGTTTATTCATTGAACGACAGATCGTATGAAATTGCTGAGCCTGAATTTGAGGTGCTTAATCACAATAAGTGGTTTGGGGCGTACTACTACGAATTGATCCATTTTTGTTATGAGGGTGTTGATCATTATACCTTGCTTGGCTGGCGTGGCAAAAATCCTTTGATAAGACAGCGTGTCATTGAACCATTAGTTATTGGCGACAGCGGGAAGCCTTATTTCGGGAAGCAGGTTTTTCAATATAAAGAAAATGTTAATAAGCGCATTGTTTTTAATTATTCAGCCAGGGTGTCTATGTTTTTGAATTACGACCGTCAATTCATTAATATCAACAATGACAGGGAGAGACGACCGGTGTGGTTGATAATATTTGACAGGCTTGGGCCGTTGGATGATTTTCTGAAAGGACATTATCAGTTTTACAGACCTGAGGCGAATATCTACGACGGTTTTGTTTTTGAGCAAGGGGAATGGGTTTTTGTACCTGATATTGATGCACGGGTTAAATTAAGGGAAGTTCCTGAGCCGAAAAGACTTGAGGAAATTTTTGAAAACCAGTGATGATGTTGTATGTTTTGATGTTTTTTTTTGTTTTTTTTTTGGTAAAAAAAATTTTTTATGGTAAAATTGCAAAACGATATTATAATATTATTACAATTAAATTTGGTTAATTAAGCTATTAATACTTTAAACTAATCATTTATGAAAAAACACAATTTTAGTGCCGGTCCTTCTATATTGGCAAATGAAGTTATAGAAAACACGGCAAAAGCTGTTAAAGATCTTAACGGTATGGGCTTATCAGTCATGGAAATATCGCATCGCAGCAAAGATTTTCAGGCTGTAATGGATGAAGCTCAGGCTTTATTCAAAGAGATACTCGATGTTCCTGAAGGTTATCATGTATTGTTCTTAGGCGGGGGAGCCAGTTTACAGTTTTGTATGGTACCTTATAATTTGCTTGCTTTTAAGGCTGCATACCTTGAAACGGGTTCGTGGGCAAAAAAGGCTATTAAAGAGGCGAAATTTTTTGGTACCGTTGAAGTTGTCGGCTCTTCAGCCGATAATAACTTTAATTACATCCCCAGGGGCTATGTTATACCTGAAGATGCAGATTATTTTCATATAACTACTAACAATACTATTTTCGGAACGCAGATCAAGGAAGACCTCGACAGTCCTGTTCCTTTGATTGCCGATGTGTCATCAGATATTTTGAGCAGACCCCTTGATGTTTCAAAATATGGTTTGATATACGGTGGTGCACAGAAAAATCTCGGACCAGCCGGGGCAACTTTTGTCATCATTCGTGAAGACATTCTCGGTAAAGTAAGCCGTCAGATACCTACAATGCTCGATTATAAAACCCACATAGAAAACGGCTCAATGTTCAACACACCCCCTTGTTTGCCTATCTACACCTGCCTTGAAACATTGAGATGGATAAAAAAGCTGGGTGGATTGGAAAAAATGAAACAACGAAATGATGAAAAAGCAAAACTGTTGTATGATGAAATTGAAAGAAACCTTATGTTTATAGGTACCGCCGAAAAAGAATCACGGTCTGTTATGAATGTCTGTTTTGTTATGAATCCGGATTTTAAAGATTTGGAAAAAGACTTTCTTGATTTGACGGCTCAAAAGAACATGGTGGGTCTGAAAGGACACAGGTCGGTCGGCGGCTTCAGGGCTTCTATCTACAACGCTTTGCCGGTTGAAAGTGTTAAAGAACTGGTGAATACCATGAAAGAGTTCGAACAAAAGTATGCTAAATAGGTTTCGTTTGTTGAGTTTGGAGTCGGTGCAAAATGTTTATTATCCCTGATATTGCGGCGGGCCGGTATTTTTAAGTAATAATAAGTAAATAACCGGGAGAATTTTCAATATGAAATGGCTGAAAGCATGAATTTGATTATATAACTTCTTGTTAAATAAATTTGCAACGGTTTTTTGCGTGGTAATTTGGCTTAATTGATGTAAATACAAAAATTATTCATTTAATATTACGGTTTGGTGAGATTTAACTGAAAGTATTGTAATAAAAGGTATTTTGTAAAAACAGATTGCAGTAATTATAGTAACCGGTATAGAACTAACTATTGGTTGCTTAAAAAAACAATATTTAAATATATATTTTTTTATTAATAACAAAAAAACCAATCATTATGAAAAAAGTATTAATAGCAACGGAAAAGCCTTTTGCTCCGGCGGCTGTTGAGCAAATTAAAATTGTTTTGGAGGAAGCTGGTTACCAGCTTAATTTGCTTGAGAAATACACTGATGTTGATGAATTCAAGAAAGCTGTTGAAGATGTGGATGCGCTTGTGGTACGAAGTGACAAAGTTACCCGCGAGATAATTGAGGCTGCTGCTAATCTGAAAATTGTTGTTCGCGCGGGTGCAGGTTACGATAACCTTGACCTTGATGCCTGCTCCGAAAAAGGTATAGTAGCCATGAATACACCCGGACAAAATTCAAATGCAGTGGCAGAACTGGCTTTTGGCATGATGATATATCAGGCCAGAAATGGCTTTGACGGCACGTCAGGGAAAGAACTCCGTGGTAAAAAACTAGGCATTCATGCTTTTGGAAATGTCGGAAAATTCGTTGCCGAAATTGCAAAGGGGTTTGGAATGATTATTTATGCTTATGATCCTTATGTGCCAAAAATCGAGATTGAAAAATATGGCGTGAAAGTTGTCGGAAGTGCCGAAGAACTCTACAAAACCTGCCAGTACGTTTCTCTTAACATTCCGGCAAACGAGGAAACAATAAGATCAATTGGCTATCAACTGATTTCTTTAATGCCAAAAGGAGCAACAATCGTTAATACGGCACGTAAAGAAGTTGTTAATGAAGATGAATTGCTGAAAACATTTGAAGAAAGACCGGATTTTTCTTATTTGTCGGATGTGGCACCCGATTGTAAAGAAAATATAGAAAGCAATTACAAAAAACGCTATGTCTTTACTACAAAAAAGATGGGCGCTCAAACCTCCGAAGCCAACATTAAAGCAGGAATAGCAGCAGCCCGACAAATTGTGAATTATCTTGAAAAAGGTGATACCAAATTTCAGGTTAATAAATAATATACTCATATGGCAATATTTAAACCATTTAAGGGTTATCGCCCGCCAAAAGAAATTGTTAAGGATTTGGCATCAAGACCTTATGATGTGCTGAATTCGCAAGAGGCAAGAAAGGAAGCAGGCGATAATCCTTACTGCTTTTTAAGAGTGGTAAAACCGGAAATAGAGTTGCCCGAAAACATTGATCTTTACTCACAGGTTGTGTACGATAAGGCAAAGGAGAACTTCCGAAAATTTATTGATAAAGGATATCTTGTTCAGGACAAAAAGAGCCACTTTTATGTATATGCACAAACATGGGGCAAAAAAACCCAGTATGGCATTGTGGGTTGTGCGGGAGTGGAGGACTATATGAACGGGAACATTAAGAAACATGAGCTTACAAGACCCGATAAGGAAGAAGATCGTATGAACCACGTAAGAATCACAAATGCAAATGCCGAACCGGTTTTTTTTACTTACCATGCAAATAAAGATCTAGACGATATTGTTGCAAGGATTGTAAAAGAAAAACCTGTTTATGATTTCATTGCTGATGATGGATTCGGACATCATTTTTGGATCGTTGAAGATGATCAGGATATTGAAACGATAGAGAGGCTTTTTAATGAAATACCCTGTTTTTATATAGCAGATGGTCATCATCGAACTGCTGCCGCTGCACTGGTTGGTAATGAAAAGAAACAGAAAAACCCCAATCATACCGGAGATGAAGAGTATAACTTTTTTATGGCAGTTTTGTTCCCCGATAATCAACTGACAATTATTGATTACAACAGAGTGGTGAAAGATTTGAACGGCCTGAGTAAAGAAGAGTTCATAAATAAACTGAAGGAAAATTTTGTCGTGGAAGAAAAAGGTACGGAACTCTTTAAACCCGAAAAGTTACATACTTTTGGTATGTATCTCGAAGGGAAATGGTACTCAATGGTTGCCAAAGATAACACTTATGATGATAATGACCCGATTGGAGTGTTGGACGTTACAGTTCTGTCAAAATATGTGCTGGATGAAATATTGGGTATAAAAGATCTTCGTACTGACAAGAGAATAGATTTTGTAGGAGGTATCCGTGGTTTAAAAGAGTTGGAGAGACGGGTTGACAGCGGTGATATGAAAGTGGCTTTTGCCTTGTACCCGGTTATTATGAAACAGCTTATGGATATAGCCGACACAGGAAATATAATGCCGCCCAAGACAACATGGTTTGAACCCAAACTCAGAAGCGGCCTGGTAGTCCATACCCTTGATTGATTTTACAGCACAGGAAAGTTGTGAGTAGTATCCTTTGTGTGTATAATAGTGTCTTTCTGTAAATGCAAAGCTGATTATTTTTTAAGTCTGACTTAGTTGGTGACTTCACCGTTTAGAGGGTTGTTGAGTTTGCCCTGTTGACCAAATTATATATCCTGCAGAGTGAATTTAAATGTACTTCCTGCAAAATTCTTTTTACTTAACATTTATTCTTATTTTTGTTTTTTTCAACTATGACAGTTTTTTTTTAACATGTTATTACACACTTTGCTTTAGAACTATTTTTGTTATTTTCGAAATATATTAAGTATTACAAAAAATGCCTAAAATATCACAAAAGGGGCATGATATGCCCGAGTCGCCTATAAGAAAGCTGGTGCCGTTTGCCGAGGAAGCCAAGAAAAAAGGCATCAGGGTGTTTCACCTGAATATCGGACAACCAGATCTGGAAACGCCACGCTCAATGATTAATGCCATGCATAACCTGAAAGTAAGGGTTATCGAGTATAGCCATTCGGCCGGTATAATATCATACCGACGCAAATTATGCGAGTATTATGCGAGGCATGACATACACATCGAACCTGAGGATATTATTGTTACTGCAGGAGCCTCTGAAGCTATTCTTTTTGCGGTACAAACCTGCCTCAATCCCGGGGATGAAATAATTATTCCCGAGCCTTTTTATGCTAATTATAATGGTTTTGCTACCAGCGCAGGTGTCAAAATAAAACCTATAATCTCAAAAATAGAAGAAGACTTTTCGTTACCACCTATTTCAGAATTCGAAAAAGTGATTACCCCGGCAACAAAAGCGATTATCATATGTAATCCGAATAATCCAACAGGTTACCTTTATTCGTATGATGAGCTGGAAGTGTTGCGTGAGACAGTAAAAAAATATGATCTGTACCTGTTTGCCGATGAGGTTTACAGGGAGTTCTGCTATGACGGCAGGTCGCACTTTTCAGTAATGAACCTTAAAGGTGTGGACGATAATATTGTACTGATTGACTCGGTTTCAAAACGTTACAGCGCATGTGGCATTCGTATCGGTTCAATGATATCACGTAATAAAGAGGTAATGAAGACTGCCATGAAGTTTGCCCAGGCAAGGCTAAGCCCTCCGTCATTGGGTCAGTTTGCGGCAGAAGCCGCTATGGATACCCCCGACAGCTATTTTCATGAAATGATTGCCGAATATTCGGCAAGACGAAATACAGTGGTGAAGGCATTAAATAATATGGAAGGAGTCATCTGTCCCAATCCTAACGGAGCTTTTTATGTAACAGCCAGATTGCCTGTTGATGATACCGACAAGTTTTGTCAATGGCTTTTGGAAGAATTCGATTATGATAATCAAACAGTGATGCTGGCACCGGCAACCGGCTTTTATTCAACCGCCGGAGCCGGTATTGATGAAGTAAGAATTAGTTATGTGCTTAATGTTGAAGACCTTAAAACAGCTATGATGTGTCTTGAAGCAGCATTGAAATCATACTCCGGGCGAACACTGTAAATGGCAGAGCAATATTTAGTATGTACAACTGTCAATCCTCTGGTGTAAGAGGCTTGAAACCTTCACCCAGTATCTTACTGGCATTAATAACTGTAATAAATGCTTCGGGATCAATCTGGCGTATATAATCCTGCAAAATTGCCATCTCCCTCCTGTTTACGTTAACAAAGATTATCTTCTTTTCAACATTATTATACATACCCTTACCTTCAATAAATGTACCGCCCCTGTCCAGGTCATGAAGGATTTTTTGGCTTATTTCATTATACTTATCAGATATAATGAACATGGTTTTTTCATAGTCTATCCCCTCAAGTACAGTATCAATTACTTTACCCGAAATGAATATCACAATCCACGAATAAAGCGGTATTTTCCAATCACCAAATGAAATAAGACCTATTAACACAATGCACGCATCAACAATTATAAGTGATTGTCCTACCGGTATCCTTGAATATTTTGACATTATCATGGCTATAATATCAGAACCTCCGGAAGTAGCTTTTGATTTAAATATCAATCCAAGCCCCAAACCTATAAGTACACCTCCAAAAATGCATGACAATAAAGCATCATTCTCAACAAGCGGGGTTTCTCCCCACAAATAGGTCAAAACGTCTATGAAAACCGATGCAAGTATGAAACCAATGATGGTTTTAACACCAAACCGCGGACCGAGAATTCTTATCCCGATTATTGTCAGTGGTATATTTAATATCAATCCTGTTAAACCCACCGGAGCACCTACCAGGTGATACAAAACAATTCCGATGCCGTAAACTCCGCCCGGAACGATTTTATATGGTGTGATGAAAAATACAAAACCGGCTGCAAGTATTATAGAGCCCGTCAGTATAAGAGAATAAGATATAAACCATTTTTTTGAAAATTTTTTTTCTTTAACAATAAATGACATAATATCAGATTTTAGATTAATTTCGCCAAAAATTTGAAGTTGCAAAAGTAATAGGTTTTTTATATTATCAGATTGTTTTTATTAATATATTATTTAACTTTTGCCGGTTTCTTTAAACTATTGATGTGTAATTAAATAAGCTTTATAATGACTAAAGCAAATGAGGATAACAAACTAGTTAAGAATGTTTTGGTGACAGTTTTTAACAAGGAGCCTGTTTTGCCCTTGTTGAAGGAGTTGAAAAAGTTGGATGTTACTTTTTATTCTACCGGGGGCACAATGCAGTATATGAAAGAAAAAGGGTTTGATGTTACTTCTGTTGAAACCATTACTTCTTATCCTTCAATTTTTGGAGGACGTGTAAAGACGCTTCATCCGAAAATTTTTGGAGCCATTTTATCAAGAAAGCAAGATCCGGCTCACCAGTCAGAAGCTGAGCGATATGACATACCATCAATAGATATGGTTATTGTTGATTTATATCCGTTTGCAGCTACGGTAAAGAGCGGTGCTTCCTTCGAAGAGATCATTGAAAAAATTGATATAGGTGGCATATCCCTTATCAGGGCAGCAGCAAAAAACTTCAGCGATATTTGGGTAGTATCTTCCGCATCTGGTTATACTGATTCAGCTGATATTCTAAGAAGTCAGAACGGATATGTGACTTATGAACAGCGCAGAAAGTATGCAGCCAGGGCGTTTGATGTTTCCTCCGTTTATGATATGGCAATTTATCAGTTCTTATCCGGTGATATCCCCGACTCATTCAAGGTAAGCATGCCTGATGCAAATATGTTACGTTATGGCGAAAATCCACATCAAAAAGGTGTATATTATGGAAACCTTGATGATGTTTTTCACAAAATACAGGGAAAACCTTTGTCCTACAATAATTTGCTCGATATTGACGCGGCTGTTAATCTGATAGAAGAATTTGAGCTACCGACATTTGCGATAATCAAGCACACCAATGCATGCGGGGTTGCTTCGGCAGATGATATTGCAGAGGCTTATCAAAAGGCGCTTTCGTCGGATCCGGCAGCCGCTTTTGGGGGTATTTTGGTTTCAAATCGCAACATTACCACTCAATGTGCGTATCATATAAATGATTTGTTCTTTGAAGTTATTATAGCTCCCGGTTATGATAAAGAAGCTTTGAAATTGCTGAGCAGTAAAAAGAACAGAAATATCCTTGAAAGAAAAAAGGATTTTTCTTTGCCCGAAAAACAATTCAGAACTATTATGAAAGGTGTTTTGGTTCAGGATCGGGATACTCAAACAGCCGGACCGGGAAAATGGGATATTGTAACTGCGGAAAAACCCTCAGACAGACAGGTTGAAGATCTTATTTTTGCTAATAAAATAGTAAAGCATACCAAATCGAACGCTATAGTTATTGCAAAAGACAATCACCTGCTCGGCAGTGGTGCAGGTCAGACTTCAAGGGTAGATGCTTTAAAACATGCTATTGACAAAGCAAAAGAATTTGGTCTTGATCTTGATGATGCAGTTATGGCTTCAGATGCCTTTTTTCCGTTTCCCGACTGTGTTGAAATAGCATTTAATGCAGGTATCAAATCTGTCATACAACCGGGAGGTTCAATAAGGGATAAGGAAAGTATTGGTTTTTGTGATAAAAATAATATGTCAATGGTATTTACAGGTATCAGGCATTTCAAACATTAAATATTAATTTTTTAATTAGCAATATTACGATATATGGGGTTATTTTCATTCTTAACCAGAGAAATAGCCATTGATCTGGGAACATCAAACACTTTGATAATTCATAATGATAAGGTTGTGGTTGAGGAGCCTTCCATAGTGGCATTGGAGCATGCTACGGGAAAAATCATTGCTGTTGGAAATCAGGCTTTAATGATGCACGGCAAGACTCACGAGAATATCAAGACAATACGTCCGTTACGTGACGGTGTTATTGCTGATTTTCAGGCGGCTGAGGCAATGATAAGGGAGATGATTAAAATGATCGATAAAAAAAAGCCGCTTTTTCCGCCGTCCTTAAAAATGGTAATATGCATTCCTTCAGGTATTACCGAGGTAGAGGAGCGTGCGGTACGAGACAGTTGTGAACAGGCCGGCGCAAAAAATGTAAGGCTTATACATGAACCTATGGCTGCAGCAATAGGCATTGGTATTGATGTGCTTGAACCTATAGGCAACATTGTGATTGATATTGGAGGAGGAACAAGCGAGATTGCCGTTATATCTCTGGGAGGCATCGTGTCGAATGTGTCTATCAGAATAGCAGGTGATGAGTTCAACAATGATATTGAAGAGTATATGCGTAAACAGCACAATATTCTTATAGGAGAACGAACAGCCGAAAAGATTAAGATCATTGTAGGTGCGGCTATGACCGAGATCGATGACCCCCCGCCCGACCTGGCAGTTCATGGAAGAGATATAATGACAGGAATACCCAGGGAGATCATCGTAAATTATGCGGAAATTGCACAAGCACTCGACAAATCAATATCAAAAATTGAAGCTGCAGTGCTTAATGCCTTGGAAATGACCCCTCCCGAACTGGCAGCAGATATATATCAAACAGGTATCTATATGGCTGGCGGCGGATCATTGCTTAAAGGACTCGGCAAACGAGTGGCCATGAAAACCAAATTGCCGGTACACCTTGCCGAAGACCCCCTAAGAGCCATTGTAAGAGGTACTAGTATTGCACTGAAAAACTTTGATAAGTTTACGTTTCTCATAAAATAATAAATAACAGGACAGAAACCTTGACGGGTCTGCACTCTTAACTCATAGTGTGCAGAGTTGAAATATTAAATGAAATATTCAGTAAAACAACTGTAGCATTAAAATCGTTTATTCAACGGGGTAAACATATCATGGCAACTGGCAAAAAGCAACAATTTTAAAATGCGCAACCTGTTTAATTTTATTGCAAAAAATCATTTCTTTTTACTGTTCATCGCTTTGCAGGCTGTTGCTTTTATTATGCTGATACAAAACAATCATTATCACCGGTCGTTTTGGATCAATTCGGCAAATTATGTCACAGGGCAGCTATATCTTAAGTATACGAATATAGGGGAATATTTTTTTCTAAAAAGGATCAATGAACAACTGGCAGAGGAAAACCAAAACCTTATCAACCAAACTGCTTATTCATTTTTGAAAACTGATCAGGATGTTTTTCATTTTCAGGATTCCGTTTACAGAAGACAGTTTACCTATCTGAGTGCACGGGTAATTAACAATTCGGTAAATCGTCGTAATAACTATCTGACACTTAATAAAGGCAGTCTCCATGGAATTGAGCCTGATATGGGCATAATAACTTCTCAGGGGGTTATCGGTATTGTAAAAGATGTTTCGCCACATTTCAGCTCCGTTTTGTCTTTACTGCACATAGACACGCGTATTAGTGCCAAAATATTGAAAAACGACCATCTCGGTACTGTTTTATGGGATAAGCCCAATTACCGGAAAGTAACAATGAAACATATTCCGCCTCATGTTGATTTACAACCCGGTGATACCATAATTACAAGCGGATACAGTAAAATTTTTCCTGAAGGTATTCTTATCGGTACGATATCAGATTACAATATAAAAAAAGGTGAAAGCTTCATAACGGTTGATATTGATTTATTTGAAGACTTTAATAACCTGAATTATGTTTATGTTGTGAAAAATATTTTCGGGGAGGAGCAGGAGTATTTGGAGCTTACGGCAAGAACCAAACTGATTTATTGGTAATATTTATTTTAAGCAAATGCGAAAAACTATTTTAAAGTACTTGGCAGGGTTTTTTATTCTTGTTGTTTTACAGGTTTTTGTGCTGAATAAGATTCAAATCAGCGGTTATATAAATCCGTTTTTATATGTGTTTTTTATTTTGATACTTCCTTTCGACATACCTAAATATCTGTTGCTTATTCTGGCATTCATACTGGGAGTAACCATTGATATGTTTTGTGATACCGCGGGATTGCATACATCAGCTACTCTTTTTATGGCATTTTTACGCCCCGGAGTAATACATGTAATATCCGTTAAAAAAGAATTTGAACCGAAAACTTTTCCCGGTTTACATAATATGAATAGTTCATGGGTGATTACTTACAGTATTATACTAATATTTTTACACCATACTTTTTTGTTTTTTCTGGAGGCATTCAGCTTCACGCAATTTTTTGCCACACTGTGGCGAAGCATAGTAAGTTCACTGGTTACCTTTGCACTGGTTTTTACAGGATTTTTCCTGGTAAGCAAACCGTATCGCCGCTGATAAATTTTTTGCCGGAAGATTATTAAATCATTTGCAGTGGAATTTTTATGGCAAAGAATTTTTTCGAAAATAACCCATAACACTTTTAACTCTGCGAAGCGGAAAAATTCTGCATCTTCTGTAATCTTTTTGACAAACAGAGTGGTTAAAAAATCTTAAATGCTTGGAAACAAGTTAAAAAACCTATATATTTGCTATTTAAGAGGTGGTGAAACCATATGAATAATTAAACTAACCGGCCATGAAAAGGTTTTTCTTTTTTGTTTTTCTGGGGTTTTTACTGTTAGGTTGTAAAACTGAAGATAAAGAAGATTATCATGAATTTATTCTGAAAGGGAGTTTTGATACCGACGAAAAATTGACAATAACTATTGAAGAGTTAACCCCTGCCGATTTGTTAGTACTTGACAGTATTACTACAGATGCATCGGGCAGGTTTGTTTTCAGGATGGAAATGGACGAAGCCGGATTTTACATTCTTCGTGAAAGCCGTGATAATTTCGTTACCTTATTAATAGAACCTGGTGAAACTATCAATTTGACCGGAAATGCTAAAGATCTTCGTGAAACATGCAGGGTTGAAGGCTCGGAAGGCACATCGCTGCTGTTTGAGCTGAATGATCGTTTGTATGCAAATATGGCAAAAGTTGATTCTCTTGCTGATCTATACAGGAAAAGCCGTTATAGTCCTGATTTTGAGCAAATCCGGCATGAGCTTAACAAGGCTTATACTAATATTTTTGAAGACCACAGGCAATATGTAAAGAAATTTATTAAGGATAACCCTCACTCGCTGGCATCATTGATAGCTTTATATCAATATTTCGGAGACAAGGTAATTCTGAGAGAAACAGAAGATTTCAAGTACTTCAAAAAGTTAAGCAAATCGCTTTCGGAGGTATATCCGACCAACCGGCATGTTATTGACCTAAGAAAGAGGGTCAGTGATGTTAAAAGAAGGAAAATGCAAAGGCAGCTAGCAGAAGAAAAACTTGCTGTAGGAAATACAGCACCGGAAATTATCCTTCCCGATCCCGAAGGCAATAATATCTCACTATCGTCGCTGAGAGGTAATGTTGTGCTGATTGACTTTTGGGCCTCGTGGCATGATCCCTGCAGAATTACCAATGAAATATTGAAAGAAATATATGAAAAATACCAGGACCGTGGTTTTGAAATATATGGCGTGTCGCTCGACAGAACACGCGAGCAATGGCTTAAAACAATTGAGAAAAGCAATATTGGCTGGATACAGGTCAGCGATCTCAGGTATTTTAATTCGCCCGTAGTAAGCCTTTATAATATTGAAGGCATTCCATATACCGTTCTGTTAGACAGAAAAGGAAAAATAGTTGCCAAAGATGTTGACCACAGGCATCTTGAAGAATACCTGGCAGATCTCTTATAAAAGGCGGATAAAAAATTATTTTTTTGCCATTTATCGTTTACAGTTTAACTGCAAATACAACTGAGAGGAATGTTACCACATCTTGCTGATCTTAAACGCGTCATCCTCAATTTTTTTGTAAAATTTGTCCGGATGATTCCAGCTTACAAAGGGAGCATCCTTATTAAGTTCGGCTATTTTTTTGTTCTCTAAATCAAACACCAAAGTGCCCTCATAATCATATTCGGTAGGATAATAAAAATGCAAAGAAATGCTGATATCGATCGGAGAAGGATTGGTTAATTGATGAATAATATTCAATGGTTCATAAATGATTTCACCTTTTTTTATACTTCTTGAAGGATGAATACTTAAAATTTTATTATTTTTATCAAAAGAGTATAACGATTCGGAAATAGTGCCTTCCAAAATGGCTATATAACCCCAGTATTTATTATGCTGATGGATCGGAAGACTTTTCTGCGGAGGCCATGTAACCATAAAAAGCTGTACAGGCTTATTCTTTATCATAATCTTGTTATATTGCTTCAGATCATAATCAGAAATAATATCCTGGTAATTGATAGCAGTAAAATCAAGCTTGTCAAGGAAATTTTTTATAATGTTGGGGTCGATGCTTGTTTCCGAGATTTTGTTTAGTGATAATAAAAGTTTATTCATTTTATGATTTTTAGTTTTTTATTAATTGTTTTTTAGTTAATTATTTGCATTTTTATTGGATCAAAACAAGTTGATATTTAAAATTAGATCGTTCAAAAGATTTCGTTTAAGGTTTAAAGATACAATTAAATATTAAATTCCAGCAATAATTTATTTTATTTTAGAATATTTTTTTATCACTATTGCCTGATTAAATTAACAAGATTGCCTTCGGTCAGCCCGCAAGCAGTGTTTCTCACTTCGCTGCTAATTACAGCTTTTATCAAAATGCATGATTTGTTGAATTTATCACGTGTTTTCTTTTAAATTTCTTTTTCAGAGTGTGTAATAAAATATGTCAGGTAATTTCATGCGGTATGAACAAATTAATGATAAGTATATAGTAATTAAATGTGATATTCAGTTGCACGCCCTTCAAAAAAAAGAGTAACCGGAAAGTTAAGGCAAAACTTAGCTATCATACTGATCTGCGATGAGTCAGTAATTGCATACAAAGATTGACAAACCCTTTTGACGCAATTCCGGGCCTTATCACATTCACGCTCCCGCCGGACTGTAGTTTTGCAGGGTCAACAAGCACCTCCAGGTGAACTTTAGCAATATATTTATAAAGGGTGGCTTTGAAAAGCTTCTCTGTTTTTCTTGTCATTTTAGAACGCAATGAAGTGGAGTGAAAAACCGGGCTTGCGGGCTAACCGGAGGCAATCTTGCAGAGTTTCTTTTAACTTAAGCGGACAACAATAATTTTCAATCATGCTTTTTGGTATATTGATCCGCCGATCAGTGTGGTGAATTTTATTAGTTTTTCTCTTTTCTGATATAATTTGATAATTCCTGTTTAAATTTGCTTATAAATAATTATCTTAGCGATAAAAAGTTGTCATTATATTTGAATAAAGGAAAAAAGCATATTAATAATGGTTAACACTCCATTAGATTCAAATAAAACAAGTTTTTCAGATAATTCATCCAAAAATAATATATATTTTTTATCTGATGCTCATCTGGGCATACCCGATTATCAGTCGAGCTTAAAGAGAGAAAAGCTGCTTGTTATGTGGCTTGATACGATCAAATCACAGGCAAAGGAGATTTATCTGCTTGGGGATATATTTGATTTTTGGTTTGAATACAAGAAAGTGGTTCCCAAGGGCTACATCCGTTTACTGGGCAAGTTATCGGAATTGACAGATTCGGGAATAATGGTATATTATTTTACCGGCAACCATGATATGTGGAACAGCGGATATTTTCAGAAAGAGGTTAATATGAAGGTATACAAAAAGCCGATTGAAAAATTGATAGGCGACAAATATTTCATGATCGGTCATGGTGATGGTTTGGGTCCCGACGACAAAAGCTATAAGATCATGAAAAAAATATTTCAAAACAAAATAAGTCAACGCATATTCTCTTTTTTGCATCCCCGGATTGGCATTTCTTTAGCAGGTTTTTTATCTCGTCAAAGCCGTAACAGTAATGATGGTGATGACTACAGGGGTGAGGATGAGGAACGTTTGGTGTTGTATTGTAAGTATAAGCTTACTAAAAGGCATTATGATTATTTTGTTTTCGGTCACCGTCATATACCTTTGTCAATACGTGTTGGTGAAAACAGCCTATATGTGAATACGGGCGATTGGATAAAAAATTTTTCTTACGCTGTTTATGACGGAAAGAATTTAAAACTTGAATATTTCAGCTCCCCAAAAAAAGCTGCTCATGTTTTAAAGACATGAACAGCTTTTTCTTATGGTTCAGGTAAGTGTTAACAACTGCCTGAACGGTGAAGTTTTCTGATACCGGTTGGCGGTTATGCTATTTTTTTGATTATGTCGACAACTCTGTTGGCATATCCGTATTCGTTATCATACCATGACAAAATTTTTACAAATTTTGCATCCAACACCTGTGTCATAAGAGAATCAAAGACAGATGAATGAGTATTTCCGATAACATCGGCTGATACGACAGGCTCGGTACAATACTCGAGAATTCCTTTCATTGGGCCTGCTGCTGCTTCTTTCATTGCGTTATTGATTTGATCGCGTGTAACGTTTTTTTCTACTTCGCATGTCAAATCAACGATTGAACCGTCAGGTACAGGGACTCTCATTGCAAAGCCATCCAGTTTTCCTTCCAGTGAAGGTATAACCAGCCCTATTGCCTTAGCTGCACCGGTGCTGGTCGGGATTATATTCATTGCAGCGGCTCTTGCCCTGCGCAGGTCTTTGTGTGGGGCATCAAGTATTATCTGGTCATTGGTATAGGCGTGAATGGTGTTCATTAAACCACGCCTTACACCGAAACGGTCATTGAGAACTTTCACCACCGGGGCAAGACAATTGGTGGTGCAGGAAGCATTGGAAATGATCCGGTGACCAGGCTTAAGATCATTGTCATTGACACCAAGAACAATAGTGGCATCAACATCATCCTTTGATTTTGATGGTACGCAAAGTATTACCTTTTCGGCACCCGCTTCAATATGCTTCTGAATAGCTTCACGCGTACGGAAAACACCCGTTGACTCAATTACAACTTGAATGCCCAGGTCCTGCCATGGAAGACCGGAAGGATCCTTTTCCGAAAAAACCTTTATTTCCATGCCGTCAACCAAAATATAATCCTCCTTAGAAGAAACTTCTGCAGGAAACTTCCCGTGTACAGAATCATACTTTAATAAATGCGCCAGAGAATGGCTGTCAGTTAAATCATTGACAGCAACAACATCAATGTCATTATGCTGCATTGCAGCCTTTAAACTCAATCTGCCTATGCGTCCAAAACCATTGATTGCTACTTTTATCTTTGTCATAATTAATTCTTTTTAATTGTTTCTGAATAATAAAATGTCAAATTTAAGAAAATTTATGCATAAAAAAATATATTACAAAAATAGGATTAAAAAGTGTTGTTTTTTACTTTGGTATGTTTTTAAAAATGAGTATCTTTGCAAATTCAAAAAAGTAAAAATAAACTTTTGGTAAATTATTATTGCTCATTACAGCAGTTAAAGAATATAATATAATTATAAAACTTTCATTAACACTCAATAAAAGATCAGACTAATGAAAAAAGATATCCATCCGAAGAATTACCGGTTTGTGGTTTTTAAAGATATGTCAAATGATTATGCATTTTTGACCAGGTCTACGGCATTTAGCAAGGAAAAAATAAAGTGGGAAGACGGTGAGGAATATCCCTTGATTAAACTGGAAATCTCACACACTTCGCATCCTTTCTTTACCGGTAAACAAAAGCTGGTAGATAGTGCCGGACGTGTTGATAAGTACAGAAGTAAGTACAAAAAGCATATCAAAGACGAAAAAAGCTGAAAAAATATTTATATAATTTGTATTTTGAAGCCCTTGATTAAGGGCTTTTTTTTTAGATATTTTTTATATCTTTAAGCCGTGATAGATTTATTAAAACCATAAATAAAAAATGTAATGAATTATATATTATTTGGAGATCAAACCAGAAACAGCCTGTTGCCGTTCACTTTTATCAGACCAATAGCAGATATAAGAGTTGGAATACTTACCATACGTGAAAAGTGGGAAAAATTACTTAAAGTCAAAACATCCTCGCTTACCGAAGATTATCTTAGTGTGAAATATCCGATTGTTAAAAAAAATGACAATATTTTGATAAACGGCAGTATTTTACCTGATGAGCAGATAATCAGAGAAATTGGTAAGTTAGAAGCTAACCAGACTTTAGTGGTAGATGATACGATAATTGCACTCAGGTTGAAAGCTAAAGATATTGATAATTTTGATCTTGATCTTATTGAAGGGGTTACTCCCATGATAACTTCAAGCAAGCCGAGAAAAATCAGAAATATATGGGATATTTTTGTTTTTAACGAGCAAGTATTAAAAGATGATTATGAATTGCTTACCAGGGGCAGGAAATCACAAAGTATAGGAACTTCAAACCGTGTTGTTGAACCTGATAACGTTTTTGTCGAGAGAGGTGCTAAAGTTGAGAATGCAATAATAAATTGTTCGGAAGGTCCTGTATATATTGGTGAAGATGCTCATATTATGGATGGCAGCATAGTGCGGGGCCCGGCAGCAATATGCCGGGGTGCTGTTGTAAGAATGGGAGCCAGGGTATATGGAAATACAACTATAGGGCCTTATGCTAAAGTGGGTGGCGAAATTATCAACTCGGTAATTTTCGGATATTCCAACAAGGTGCATGATGGTTTTCTAGGACACAGTGTGATTGGCGAATGGTGTAATCTCGGTGCCAATACAACAGTATCAAATTTGAAAAACAATTACGAACCTGTAAGGGTGTGGAGTTACATCGAAAACAGTTTTGTCGAAACGGAACTGCAGTTTTGTGGTACATTTTTGGGTGATCATTCTAAATGTGGAATAAACACTATGTTTAACACAGGCACGGTAGTTGGCGTAAATGCCAATATTTTCGGAACGGGGTTCATGAGAAATTTTATACCATCCTTCTCCTGGGGAAGTGCATCAGGCTTTTCAGTTTTCGAAATTGAAAAAGCCGTTCAGCTTGCAAAAAGGGTTTATAAAAGAAGGAATAAAGTATTTGATAAAAATGATGAATCAATTATTCGCACTGTTTATGATAATACGTTTAATTACAGAAAATTGTGATCTTCTGTATCAGTGTGTAAGTTTTTTATGTACGAAATATTTAGATTTTATATATGGAAATTTTTCTAAACAGTGATGGTTCTGATTTTTCAGATTTGACAGATGCCGGAAAGAATTTTATTCCGATGCTTTCAACCGAAGAAGAAAAAAAGATAGAAGCTGAAAAACTTCCCGATTTGCTTCCCATATTACCATTGAAAAATACGGTGTTGTTTCCGGGTGTGGTTATTCCGATAACCCTGAGCCGTGATAAATCTATCAGGCTTGTTAAAGAGATATATAAAAAGGAAAGGATTATCGGAGTTGTGGCACAAAAGGATCCTGACGTTGAAGATCCTGATCTGAAAGACCTTCACCGGGTCGGAACCATTGCAGGCATTGTTAAGATATTGCATATGCCTGATGGTAGTACCACTGTTATTATTCAGGGTAAAAAACGATTCCGCCTTGAAGAGTTAACCCGCAAAGAACCATATCACCTTGCAAGGATAAGTGCTTATGATGACTCTGATAAGAAAGTGAAAGTAGATCAGAGTTTTAAAGCCCTGATTTCCACTATAAAAGACCTTGCAGTAAAGATTATTAAACTTTCGCCCAACATACCAAGTGAAGCGGCTCTTGCCCTGAAAAATATTAAAAGCTATTCATTTTTGGTCAATTTTATTGCATCTAATCTGAATGTTGAGGTTGCCGAAAAGCAAGATCTGCTTGAGATCAAAGACCTGAAAACAAGAGCCAATATTGTGTTGGGTCTTCTCACAAGGGAATTGCAGGCTGTTGAGCTAAAAAATCAGATACAGTCGAAAGTAAAAGTTGACATAGATAAGCAGCAGCGCGATTATATTTTGAGCCAGCAGCTGAAAAAGATCCAGGAAGAACTTGGAGGTACTCCTCATGAACAGCAGTTTAATGAACTTAAAGAAAAAGCTAAAAATAAAAAATGGAGCAGACGTGTTAAAGAGGTGTTTGAAAAGGAGTTGAGTAAGTTGCAGCGAATGAATCCATCGGCTATGGAGTATTCAATGCAAATGAATTATCTTGATACTTTGGTTGAATTGCCGTGGGAATCCTATACTCCTGACAATTTTGATTTGAAGCGTGCTGCAAAAATACTCGATGACGATCATTATGGTCTGGAAAAGATAAAAGATCGCATTCTGGAGTATTTGGCGGTGTTGAAACTTAAGGGTGATATGAAATCACCCATTTTGTGTTTTGTTGGACCTCCGGGCGTTGGGAAAACCTCGCTGGGAAAGTCTATTTCAAGGGCAATTGGACGTAATTACATACGGATGTCTTTGGGTGGTTTGCGTGACGAGGCTGAGATACGCGGGCACCGTCGGACATACGTTGGCGCTATGCCCGGCAGAATAATACAAAATATTAAAAAAGCAAAGTCTTCAAACCCGGTTTTTGTTCTCGATGAAGTAGATAAGGTCGGTCAGCAGACTTTCAGGGGCGATCCGGCATCAGCTTTGCTGGAAGTGCTCGATCCGGAACAGAACGTAGCCTTTCACGACAATTACCTTGAAATTGATTACGATCTTTCCAGGGTTATGTTTATAGCAACAGCAAATTCGCTCCTTCAAGTACATCCTGCTTTGAAAGACCGTATGGAAGTAATAAACCTAAGCGGGTACATACTTGAGGAAAAGGTGGAAATAGCCAGAAGGCATCTGATCCCAAAACAAATGAAAGAGCACGGATTGAAGAAAAATCAACTTACTTTTAACAGGCATGTGCTCGAAAGGGTTATTTCCGAGTATACCCGCGAATCGGGAGTGCGTATGCTGGAAAAAAATATTGCAAATATCATCAGGAATAAAGCCAAATCAATAGTTTTAGGGGAAGATGTAAAAAAGACTGTCAAAGTCGATGAGTTGCACAAAATCCTTGGCTTACCGCCCTATTATCGCGACACTTATTCAAAACATGATGTAGCGGGCGTAGTAAAAGGATTGGCATGGACATGGTCGGGAGGTGAGGTGTTGTATGTGGAAGTAAGCATAAGTCAGGGGAAAGGCGAATTGTCCATGACCGGAAGCTTGGGCGATGTGATGAAAGAATCGGCAACACTGGCATACGAATATATGAAATCACATGCAGATATGTTAAATTTAGATCCTGATATTTTCGGAAAATGTAAGGTTCATATACATGTGCCTGAGGGCGCTACCCCAAAAGATGGCCCTTCTGCCGGAATAACGATTTTTACCGCTTTGGCTTCGGCTTTTACACAACGTAAAGCAAAACCGGATGTTGCAATGACAGGTGAAATAACTCTTCGCGGAAAAGTGCTGCCCGTTGGCGGTATTAAAGAAAAAATACTCGCCGCCAAACGTGCTAAAGTTACCGATATTATTCTTTCCGTCCATAACAAAAAAGATGTCGAAGAGATAAATCCATTGTATGTGGAAGGGCTTAATTTTCAATATATTAATGAAATGATCGAATTGACAGATGTTGCACTGCAAAAACAAAAGCAGAAAACAAAAATCCTTTCATAAATAAAAATTAGATCATATAAATATGATTAATGATAATCCTGTGCCAGATCTTTTTCCGATAATCAAAGCACTGCTGTTTGTTCTTTTTTGGACCATAATGGTTGGCTGCCAGGAAGAATTGTGCGAGGATATTACAGCTAATCCGCTGCGAGTTGGTTTTTATATATCTGAAGATGGCGAACGCTTTCCGGAAAGTTTAGACAGCCTTAGCGTGAAAGGTACGGGACATGATTCTTTATTGTATGATAACCAATCTAACGTGGGGAGGGTCGAAATACCACTGGATATGTCACGCGACAGTTGCGGCTTTTTATTTATGGTTCCTGGAAAAACTGATACATTGAAAGTTTTTTATGAACGTAATCTGACACTGGTATCAATAGAATGTGGCTTTGTAATTTTTTTTGAGATCCTTGATATTGAAATAACCAATAATTTTATTAAATCTTATTCTGTAAAGGAGCGAAATGTAACGAACGTAAATGAGGAGCATATTCATTTTATATTGTATTCTGATCCCGGTTAAGATATTGATTCCGGGCGATATATATTCGCAGAAAGATAATGATTATCATTCTGCGGTTCGCTTTGGTGTTGAGATTTCTTACCCGGCACGTATGATATTTGAGCCCGAGATCCGTCAATATGAAGCATCCGTTGATTTTGAGTTCATAAAAAACTGGTTTGGAACAATTGAAGGTGGTATTATCGGTGTTGACGTCAGCCGTGAAAACTTTGATTATTACAGCGATGGATGGTTTATTAGAACAGGAGTGGATTTTAATATTTTAGGAAGGGAAACCTTAGAGGACAATGATATTGTATATTTTGGAATACGTTACGGCTATGGCAAACAAACGCATGGAGCCGACAATGTCGTTGTTTCTGATGGATATTGGGGAACATATACCACATTCGTGGAAAGTACAGGTTTTGATGTCCACTGGGGTGAACTGGCGGGTGGATTAAAAACGGAATTGTTTGCCAATTTGTTTATGGGATGGTCAGTCAGATTCAGAGTGATCGTGTCAGGAGCCAACCACACCTCAATGCAGCCCTACAGAATTGCCGGTTTTGGAAGTGGCTCAAACATTACGGCTTTCGATTTCAATTATTCAGTATTTTACCGGATACCTTTAAAATAAAGTATTGAATTTGAAATGTTTTCAGCGTTGATTTGATACTGAAAATTTCGAAAGTAAAAAGTATATCACTCCCGCATATATTGTATTTGAAAGTACAATTCCTAAAAATAGTGAAAGCCTGACCATATAATAATTCATCAGCGGGTTTGGTTCAAGAAGCTGTAATGAAGGAAGAAACCCCATCAGCAATATCAAAAGTATCAGCTTGTTCTTTTCCTTTCCCCTGTACCAATAAATTACAGGGGATGAAAAAACTATATATAAAAATCCGCGGGTAGCCTGAAAAAAGACAATACCCCTGTATGATTCCAGGTTTATTTTTATAAATTCAAACAAATTTAAAATTTCACTCTCTTCCCAGTAAAAACCTCTTACCGTATCTGAAATTCTTATTATAGTATATCTGAAAACAAAGTATATCAGGATGTATATTAGCGACAACCATATCCATTTTAATGAAAAAGTAATTTTTTTCCCCGGCAATACATCCCTGTCATAAAGCCCGTAAATCCAAACCGCAACCGGAACAGTTATTAGTAAAGTAAATAAGTTTTGTAAAATAAAAACCTTTATATCGGAGGCGCCAAAATTATAAACATCCTTGAAGTACCATATCTCTGTTAAAATAACAAAGGTTTGTAACCCGTACATTATAAAAATGACCGTAACTATTAGTTTTATCCTGTTTTGATTAATAGTGTTGATAAGCCAAACCAGTAGAAAAGTTTTTATCAGGATGCATATGATATAAATAACATAAAAAAACAAATGATTCACACCTTCATATGTATAAATATTGAAGGGAAACAGATTTTCAGCGATAAGACTGCTTAAAAAATAAGTCGCAAATACTACCAGAAAACGTAATGATGATATATGTGATAGTTTCATCTGAATAAATTGCAATTAAAATTCTGATTTATAACAATATACATTAGTTAATGCTAGCGTTATTAATTCTGATATTATTGCAAAGGTTAACGGATTAAATGAAATGTGCTTCATCCGTTATCCGTAAATATTATTATTAATTATCTTTTGTGAATGTTGGTTAAAATAGATTTCATTGTTTTTGTCAGTAATTTACATCTTGAGAAAATTAAAATAATCGATATTGGAAAATTAAAACGAGGAATAAAATTACTTAAATAAATTAATATACAATTAATCTTTAAAAATATTTTTGTGTTCTGTTAAACATAAAACAGCTTCTGTCAGGAAACGTTTTTTTTACCGTTCTTAAATAGATCAAAATATATATTTTGGTATTAAATTTTTTGTAATATTGTTGAATAAGAAGTTTTATTGTTTTATTTTATTGATTGTAAATTTTGAAAATTATGCATACAGAAGACCGGAAAGAATTGATGGATGCGTCAATAATAGCTTTGCGCGATTGTATGGGATTGAGAAGTGATGAAACTTTATTGATAATAACTGACGAGATAAAGCGCGAGATAGGTAAGTCGTTGCACATTGCAGGCAAGGAGTTATGCAAAGAGTCTTTACTTCTTGAAATGAGATCGCGCGATATAAATGGTGAGGAACCACCGGAAGCGGTTGGAAAACTGATGAAAATGGTTGATGTGGTGGTATGCCCGACAGCCAAGTCTTTAACTCATACCGATGCAAGGCGTAATGCAGCCAAAGAAGGAGTGAGAATAGGTACTATGCCCGGTATAAATGCAGATATCATGTCAAGATGCCTTAATGCGGATTATGAAAGGATAATTAAGCTTACCGATTTTATAGCTGAAAAGCTTAAAACGGTTGATACTATAAGGGTAGTAACTGAAAAAGGCACAGATATAACAATGCCGGTTAAAGGCAGAAAGATAATCCCGAGCAGGGGTGTGTTGAGAAAAAAAGGTGAAAGTGGTAATCTTCCCTCCGGTGAAGTATTCCTTGCACCGTGGGAGGATAAGTCGTACGGGAGGATTGTGGTTGATGGCTCTATGGCAGGAATAGGGCTTTTGAAAAATCCGGTCTTTATTGAAGTTGTTGATGGATATGCGGAAAAAATTGAAGGAGATGAAGAAGCGGAAAAATTGAAAAAGCTATTGGAAAAGCCGGGTCGTGATGCCAGGGCTGTTGCTGAATTTGGCATTGGAACAAATTATAAGGCTAAATTGTCAGGTCAGATACTGGAAGATGAAAAAGTTTTTGGAACTATACACATTGCTTTCGGAAACAACCTTACCATGGGTGGCAGAATATCGGTAAGCAGCCATCTTGACGGGCTCGTCAAAGAACCTGATGTTTATTTTGATGATGAGCTGATTATGAAAAAAGGCAAGATGATTGGCTTTGAATTCTGATTATTTTTATTGTCATGGATATCTATAAAACAAAGCGAATAACCAAAAAAGCCAGATTTGATTTTGTCATTGATTATTTTTACCATAATAATCCAAATGCCGGAACCGAACTGAGATACACCACGCCTTATGAATTGGTAGTTGCAGTAATGTTATCTGCCCAATGTACCGATAATCGCGTAAATATTATAACACCGGTTTTTTTTGAAAAGTTTTCCGATATGAGCTGTCTTGCCAATGCCAAAGAAAAGGATGTATATGAAGTAATAAAAAGTTGTTCATACCCAAACAGAAAAACACGTAATCTTATTGGTATGGCAAAAATGGTTCAGGAAGAATTCAACGGAATTGTTCCGGAAGATACCAAAGATTTGATGAAACTTCCCGGTGTTGGCAGAAAAACTGCAAATGTAGTAGCTTCAGTTATTTATAATAAACCTGTTCTTGCTGTTGATACTCATGTTTTCAGGGTTTCGGCCCGTATTGGATTGACTACCGATGCAAAAACACCCCTGGATGCCGAAAATCAACTCTTAAAATACATTCCGAAAAAAAAACGGCCGATTGCACATCAATGGCTTATACTACACGGACGATATATTTGTAAGGCAAGAAACCCGAATTGTAATGAATGCAGTATTCAGCGGGTTTGCAGATATTATCAGAAAAATATAACGAAGAGATAGGCTTTGTGGCTTTTTCTTCAGCAGTTGAAGTCGTTTGCCTTTTATAGTGAATCAGTTTTAATATTTTGATTGGAAGTCTGTGCTGCCATTTCAGTGTACCGGTTCGTTGCAGTATATACCCCCTGAAACTGATCTGTCATGAATAATTGTCGGTGATAAAAAATGAACATTTTAATTCTCTTGTTGTTTGGTTTTTGTATTATTCATCTTTGTTAACTTTAAAATCATTTTTTTATGACACACTTAAAAACTGGAGATAAAGCTCCCGCTTTTAAAGGAAATAACCAGGATGGCGAACAGATCTCATTGGATGATTTTAAAGGCAAAAAACTTGTTCTTTATTTTTATCCGAAAGACAGTACACCTGGTTGCACGGCACAGGCGTGTAATTTGCGTGATAATTATGATTTGCTGTTAAATAAAGGGTATGCAGTAGTGGGTGTAAGTGCCGACAGCGACAAATCGCATAAGAAATTCATAGAAAAGAATAATCTGCCTTTTCCTCTTATTGCCGATACAGGCAATGAAATTCTTAAAGCATATGGGGTATGGGGTATTAAAAAAGGAAGAGCAAAAGACGGAATTCATCGTACAACTTTTGTTATCGATGAAAACGGATTTATTGCTGAAGTTGTGGAAAAGGTTGATACAAAAGAGCATACAAGCCAGATATTGGCAGATAAGAATTAATACTGTCAGGACACAGGCTTTGTTAACGGTTCTGTAATTTTTCACTGTAGAGACGTTTGTAAATATTAACTGCGACAGGTAACGATTACGAGAAGCTTTTACTTGTTATCCTACGTAGGTATAAATAATCTTGATAAGTTGCCGGAAATTGTCGGCAACTTTTTTATTTTTATTTAGGGTGCAAAATAAATATATGGTATTTTTGAAGAATAAATCTTTTAATTTTATCGTATAACCTTAACTGAATTTTTATGAGTAAAGAAAAAGCCGTAAATGAGAATTCCGAGAAGCAGAAAGTTCTCAAGTTGACTTTGGATAAGATCGAGAAGTCATATGGCAAGGGTGCGATCATGAAGCTTGGAGATTCGGCTGTTGTTTCGGTTGAAAGCATTCCGTCCGGTTCGATAGCATTGGATTATGCTTTGGGTACGGGCGGTTTTCCCCGCGGAAGAATAATCGAGATATATGGTCCGGAGGCTTCCGGTAAGACCACACTTGCAATACATGCAATTGCCCAGGCCCAGAAGCGGGGTGGTATTGCTGCTTTTATTGATGCCGAACATGCTTTTGACAGCTCCTATGCACGTAATCTTGGCGTTGATATTGAAAATCTTTTGGTCAGTCAGCCAGATAACGGTGAGCAAGCACTGGAGATCACCGAAAACCTAATCAGGTCAGGAGCTATAGATATAATTGTTATTGATTCTGTAGCAGCATTGACCCCGCGCAGTGAAATAGAGGGAGAAATGGGCGATTCAAAAATGGGATTGCAAGCACGACTTATGTCGCAGGCGCTGCGAAAACTGGCAGGTACAATACATAAAACCAACAGTTGCTGCATTTTTATTAATCAACTCAGAGAAAAGATAGGTGTCATGTTTGGAAACCCCGAAACAACAACAGGTGGTAATGCTCTTAAGTTTTATTCAACGGTAAGACTTGACATCAGGAGGCTGAGTCAGATAAAAGAAGGTGATAAGGTAGTAGGCAACAGGGCACGTGTGAAAGTGGTCAAAAATAAAGTTGCCCCTCCTTTCCGGCAAGCCGAATTCGATATCATTTATGGAGAAGGAATATCAAGAACAGGTGAAGTTCTGGATTTGGCCGCCGATCATGATATCGTGAAAAAAAGCGGCTCATGGTTCAGCTATGGAAATACGAAGCTCGGGCAAGGCAGAGATGCCGTGAAAGAATTGCTTAACGATAACCATGAGCTATTGGAAGAACTGGAGGAAAAAGTAAGAGAAGCGCTTAAAGGATAAAGAGCGGCATTTGAGAGGGGGAATGACAGAAAAGTTTGATTTGGCAGGAAATAGCGGGACTGTTGAATTCAAAAAAGGTGTGTTGATGTGAAAAATACAGGTGAAGGTTATTGGGGTGATTGGTTGAATAACAAGCAATAAACGATCAGTAATCTGCAGCAGGCAACTATGAATAAAAGAGAAAAAAAATCAAAGAACAAGATCAATTACTGGGTATTGATACTTGTAATTACACTTGCCTTAATTTTGGTGTTGTCACGTGCTCGAAGGGCTTCACGAAGGACTATTTACAAACCTCCCGCCGTCGAACGAACCGCTGAAAAATACAATACCTGCGAGCATCCGGCAAAACAAATCGCTATGAACGATATGCAGGAAATAGAAAAAAAGTATCTGCTGGGTAAGATTGACCCGTCGAAATCTGACAATATGGTTTTGATAGATAACCGCTATGCATCGCGTGAGGGTATGTTTATGCATAAAGAAGCTTATAGGGCTTTTCTGCAAATGCACGAGGCTGCAGCAAATGATGGTATAGACCTTGTAATAATTTCTGCGATACGTACCTTTGACAATCAGAAGCGCATCTGGGAAAACAAATGGAACGGAATCCAAAAGCTTCATGGCGATATTTATGCTACCAATATTACCAATCCCGTAAAACGAGCGAAAGAGATATTGCGTTTCAGTGCCATGCCGGGCACATCACGACATCACTGGGGTACGGATGTAGATCTAAACAGCCTGCAGAACAGCTATTTTAAATCAGGAGAAGGCAAAAAAGTGTATCTGTGGCTGAAAAACAATGCCGGATCCTACGGCTTTTGCCAGCCATATACACCCCATGGTCAAAAGAGGGGAGGAGGTTACGAAGAAGAAAAATGGCACTGGTCATATTTGCCGGTTGCTCATAATTACCTTGAATCATTCCTGAATATTATTGATTATGACCATATTAAAGGGTTTGATGGATGTGAAACAGCAAAAGAATTGGATGTAATAAATCATTATGTTAAAGAAATTGATCCATCCTGTATGCTATAATATTGAGCTTTTCGTTTGTTTGTAAAAATTTGTTTTTTTGATAATATGTGTTCCTGACGGGTTGTACCTGATCCGTTATAATCCTGGCTTATCCAGGTTTTTTATATGAATCCCGGTACGGATATGTCAAAGACCTTGTTTTTATTTAATGTTTGAGCCCCCTCCGAAAAATATTTACCCTCAGATTAACCCCATTTGGATTAATTATTTTTGACACATCTGCTAATTATTATAATTAAGTGTTATCCAACAGGTTAAATCTGCTAAATCCATTGGAACCAATATTTCCGGAGTTTTAATAGTGAACTTTTTTCTATCATGTTGGAAAATGAGATTATTTCAGGGTAATCAATGATTTATCGCCAGGGAGGGCAATATTTTCAGATTTCTATAAAATGCGACATTGATTGTCGCAACCTTGCTTCAATTTTGCATTAAATAAAACTTCAGCATTGTGAAAAAACAATCAAAGAGAGAGCATTTTGCGCACTTTCATATTGCCGGATTTACTTATAATGAAGGGGCGCTGTTATTCGATGAGATCAGGATAGGCAAGGAACTTCAGATGGTTACCGAGCCTGATAATCACTACGATAAATATGCCGTTGCGCTATACATTAAAGATACCAAGCTTGGGTATATTCCCAGGTCCTGCAACCGGGCAGTAAGCAAGGTGCTCAATGCCGGTTATGATATCTTTAAAGCTGTTGTACAAAAGGTTGATCCTGAAGCCTATCCGGAGGAACAGGTTCATGTGATAGTGTTTATAGAGAATAAGGTTCGGAGGTGAGTGCAAGTTTTTATTATGGGATCTCTTACATAAATGCCTGCAATTATGAGTTATGTATCATTGTGATTTGCCGCTTTTGCCTTGTTGTGCGGGTTTATGGGAAATAATTGCCGACGGCTGTTTATTTAGTTATAATAGTTCCTGCACTTTTATTGCCAATTTGCGAAGCTTTTGTAATGATAGCCTCATTGCCGCTGTTTTCAATAAACCTTATGCATGCTCGTACTTTAGGTGCCATGCTTCCTTCGGCAAAATGACCCTGGTCAAGATATTTTTTTATTTGCTCAATAGTAACTTTATCAAGCTTTTTCTCGCCGGGTTTATGAAAATTGATGTATACATTGGATATATCGGTCAAAATAAAAAATTCATCGGCTTTGATCTTAGATGCTAGGAGCGAAGAAGCCAGGTCTTTGTCTATAACCGCGTCGATACCGACTATTTTACCTTTATCATCAATATATGCCGGTATTCCGCCTCCTCCCACGGTAATTACAATGTTTCCTTCGCGTACCAGCTTTTCAACCGCATTCCAGTTAGGAATGTCAACAGGTTCGGGAGACGCTACAACCCTTCGCCAGCCGCGTTTGCGGGGATCTTCATGAAATATCCATCCGTTATCCCCGGAAAGCTCATCAGCTTCTTCTTTTGAGTAAAACGGACCTACAGGCTTGGTGGGATCCCTGAAAGCCTTATCTTCCTTAACAACTATAACCTGGGTTACAAGAGTTACTATGTTTCGCTTTATACCATGTTCAGCCAAAACATTGCTTAATTGCTGTTCAATCATAAAACCTATAGAACCCTGCGTTTCAGCCACACAAAAATCAATTGGTTGCTTTGGCAAGCCGTAAAGACGCTTCCCTGCTTCATGCTGTAATAAAATGTTTCCAACCTGAGGGCCGTTTCCATGACTTATAACAATGTCATATCCTAGTTTAATAAGACCAACAAGGTAATGACACGTATCATAAACATTCTGCTCCTGCTCATCTATGGTGCCCGCCTGACCATTTTTTAACAATGCGTTTCCGCCAAAAGCAATTACTGATAACTTTTTCATATCAATTAAATTAAAAGGATATTTAATTAAAACATATTTTTCTCAAAAAAACATTTCCCCGGAAAAAATGATAAATATCCGCTTTTAAATAATAATAAAGTAATTGTTGGTCAAATCAAGAAGTACAAAGCTACAAACTTTTAATAAATTTCAAAGAATTAAAATAAGTGCCGGGTTTATCAGAGTTACACTCTAAATCTGAATTTAACTTCTTTCAGATCATCGTTTGCCTGGACAACTTTCTTTTTAAGCTCTTTTTTAAACTGTAGTAATTTATGCCTGATATTTTCATCTCCGATTGATAGTATTTGCATTGCAAGGATAGCAGCATTACGCGCATTATCAAGGGCAACGGTAGCTACAGGTATTCCGGCTGGCATCTGCAATATTGACAATATGGAGTCCCACCCGTCCAATGAATTTGAGGATTTCACCGGTACTCCGATTACCGGCAGGTGCGTTCCGGCGGCAATCACGCCCGGCAGGTGGGCGGCAGCTCCTGCACCGGCAATGATAACCTGAACCCCCCTGTTATGAGCATTTTCAGTAAATTCCATAACCCTTTCGGGAGTCCTGTGTGCCGATAAGGCATTAATCTCAAATGGAATTTCTATCTCATCCAATAATTTTGCTGCCTGCTCCATCACTTTCCAGTCGGATGTGCTTCCCATTATGATACTGACTCTAGGATTCATGTTTTTTGTTTTATTAGTTTGAAATTTTTGTCAAAAATAATCATTTAGCTGATAAGTGCTTTGTCAATTTGTCAATTGTTGAATTGCCTGTCGCGTAAGCACCGCCTAATTCAGTATGTGTCATGCGTTTTTGCCTATGCTGTTTTTCACAATTTTCATAAATTCATTATTTATAATGTTGTTAGTAGCAACTATCTCTTTGCCGAAAATGTAATTATTACCACCGGAAAAGTCATTTACCTTTCCGCCGGCCTGTTTCACCAAAAGAGCGCCTGCAGCAACGTCCCATGGATTTAAGCCGTATTCAAAAAAGCCGTCAAACCGCCCACAGGCAACATATGCCAGGTCAACAGCCGCCGAACCCAGCCGCCGTACACCACGGGTATTTCTTAAACAATACTCAAACAAAGCAAAATAATCATCCAGACGCGAATAATCATGAAAAGGAAAACCGGTTGCAAAAAGCGAGTCGTCAAGCGATGAAGAATCAGATACTTTTATTTCCTTGTCATTTAAAAATGATTTACCACCTTGCCATCCGTAAAAAGCTTCATCGCGGTTTATCTCGTAAACCACGCCAAGTACCGGCTTATCTTTTAACATGAGCGCTATACTTATGCTGAAACATGGAATTCCATGTATGAAATTGGTAGTGCCGTCAAGCGGGTCAACAATCCATGTGTATTCATTACCTTGCCGGCTTATTGTATTTTCTTCAGCCAATAATCCTGCTTCAGGCAATAACTGCTCAAGCTGCCGTGTTATAAGCTCTTCAGAGCCTTTATCTACATACGTGACTAAATTATGCAATCCCTTCGACTCAATATCCTCATCCGCAAGCTTTCGCATTTCATGCAAAATCCAATTACCTGTTTCTCTTGAAAGATGAATAACATCGCCGCAAAGGTTTTTTAAATCACTACTGTTCAAATACATAAATTATTTTTTTATAGAATTTTACAATCAAACTGCATGTCAGCACTAAAATCAGTTAACAATACTTTGCATATATTGTTTTGCAAATCAGGGCTGTAAGGTGTTTTAACCCTCACGTAATTAGATGTAAAACCTGAAATGAAACCATCAAATGTATTACTTTCAAATAAAACATTTGCTCCCCTGCCCTTGTTCAAACGATAAAAAGTATTTAGCTTTTTCTTTGACAACTCTTTCAGACTGTTGCTTCTGTAGCTTTTTTCTGAAGAATGAAACCGTTTTTCCAGGCCGGCTGCCGGAGTATTTTCTCTTTTACTGAAAGTAAATACATGCATATAAGATATTGGCAGGTTTTCGATGAAGCTGACCGTTTCTTTGAAATCCTTGCCGGTTTCGGTCGGAAAGCCGGCAATCACATCTACAGCAATACATGCCAGAGGCATAAGGCTATTGATATGTTCAACGTTACGTGCAAAAAGCCTGGTATCATATTTCCTTCCCATCTCTTTCAGTACCTTGTCCGATCCTGACTGTAAAGGAATGTGAAAGTGAGGCATTATTTTAACTGAATCTGCCACCAGTTTGATTATATCATCATAAAGCAGATCGGGTTCAACAGATGATAACCTGATACGTTCAATACCTTTAACCTTGTCAATTTCATTAAGCAATCCCAGGAATGTTTCGTTGTGCTGTTTTCCAAAATCACCGATATTAACCCCTGTAAGCACCAGTTCCTTTACTTGCCCTGCTGCAAGTTTCTTGACACTGTCAATGGTAGCTGCTGTAGTATCGCTCCGGCTTCCGCCCCTTGCCAATGGCACAATACAATATGAACAACCATAATCGCATCCATCCTGAATTTTCAAAAATTTGCGTGTACGATCATCGCCCGACCAGGCAGGAAAAAATTCACTGAATTCCGGCCGTTTTTCACAATTCTGTAATATTCCATTATTCCTGTATTGTTCAACAATATCAAAAAGCCGGAATTTCTCCTGGCTTCCCAATACCATGTCAACCTTGACGGCTGAGCCGAGTTCGCGGGGTTTTATTTGAGAATAACAACCGATCACTGCAACCAAAGCCACAGGGTTTTGCCTGCGCAACCTGCGTATCAACTCACGGCACTTCCTCTCAGCATTATGAGTAACCGAACATGAATTAATCACATAAATATCGGCTTTATCCGGAACTTTCATTATGTCATAATGATCACTCATAGCGAAATCTCTTGCTATAGCAGAAGTTTCGGAAAAGTTCAGTTTACAACCCAATGTATAAAAAGCAATTTTCATGCTGTCTGCCAAAAACACTTGTAATGTATTAAAAGGTAAAATTAGTGAATTATTCAGGTCGTTTTACGACAGTCAATTTATAAGATCAAATCGTTATTGAAATGTAAGAAGTTATGAGTGACAGGTTACGGCTTTTTTGATCCTGAAACTGAACGGTAATGTTTTTAGTTTTCTTTTCCATTATAGTATTAGCGGTCATTTGCCGTTTTTTAAAGCCTCCATGGTATCTTTCGAAGGTTTGTTCGGAATAACTGCTATAATCTCACCTTCATATTCAAAAACTTCCTTATTATCGTCGGTTATCTCACCTATTACGGCAACATTATCGGTTTTAGAACGGATGGTTTTAATGACTTGATCAACGGAATCTGGTGCGACCTGGATAAGATAGCGTGCCTGGGTTTCGCAAATAAGTATTTCTTGCGGGGTAATATTTTTCACTGATACCGGTGCTTTTGAGAGTTCTATTTTTGCTCCCAGCGAACCGTAGCGTGCCGACTCGCATACTGCTGCGCCTAAACCGGCAGCGCCAAGGTCGGAACAGGCATTCACCTTACCTGTGCTGAAAGCTGCCAGTGCGGCTTCCATGGCCACCTTTTCCTCTTTGAACAAGGCGACGGCAGGTCGCATCACATCTGCCAGGCCAGCCCTGTAAAGTGTATCGTTGCCGTCGTTGCCTGTTACACCGATAAGGATCAATTTGTCTCCGGCATTTTTGGCAGGCTTGGTAAGAGGTTTTTCTGTTGTCAGCTTACCTATCACAGCAACAACTACTGCAGGGACAATATCTGAAAAGGAGGTGGAAAACCCGCCTCCTACAACAAAAACGTTCATCTCAGCACACATATCCTTGATACCCTTGATCATAATGTTAAGCCTTTCCTGGCTGGTCATTACCTTGCAATTGCCGCAATCGCAGCGTCCTGAGAAGCCGCAAGGCCCTACGATCACCTCCTGGTCAAGTGGTCTTGTGCCGATAAAATCGAGAAGAAAAACAGGACGCCCTCCCATAGCAACCACATCACGCATCGCCCCACCGGCACCGGTGGCAGCAGCATCATAAGGCCCGGGAACAGCAGGCGAACAGTGACTCTCCATCTTGCCGACAATGAAACCCTCCATGCCGGGAAGACTAAAAACCGCCGCGTCATCATTAGCATCAGGACCCACTACTAACGCACCGGGCCAAACCTTATCCACCCGACGGTTTAACTCCCTGAATCCCTCAAAATCTATAGCCTTGTCAATGTTGTGATGCAAATGAACAAACAATCCGTGCATCAACGCTTTTTCAATCCTATTCATACTGTAATTTTGTAATGATTTAATTATACTTCTATTAATTCGACTTGAAAACGATAATCTTGATATTTAGTGTAATTTCTGTACGATAATAAAAAAAACCAAAAGCCGTTAATGGATGATAAAAGTAAAAAAAATTTGATTAGTGGTTTAAAAAAATTTCATATTATTCAAATAAAATAATAATGATTTGTAAATAAAAATAAAAGGATACAAGTTATCTTTATTTAAATTAAATAAGACAGGTAGCCGAAGTCTGCTTTGCTTTCTGCCTATGCAAAAGCTAATGCGGGCTACATCTCTTGAATAGCTTTCAAATTTTACTGTTTTATATGCATCATATTATAAACCGTGTTTAATTTCTGAATTTTAAGAAACATTCGTCTATTTCAGGTCTTAATTCTATACCGGCAATTTCAAAACAGTCGGGCAGGTTATTATACGCTCCATCTCCGCCTAAAAAATTCCAAAACTCCCTTTTATTTACTTTTTATTTCCCGGGATCATTAATTCTCAAAGCCTCCATAATCGCAGACTTAAAAACTATGTCCATGCTTTCACACAACCCGTTTTCAATAATTTTTTTCGCGGAATAAACGTCATCATTATTTAGCTCTCTTTTTATTATCTTTTTTGCTTCATATTGAAGCCATTCAAGAGATACATAAAATAAAATTTCTTTTTTTTGTACTTGTTCCATTATAAATTAAAGATTAATGTTTTTTCTTAATTTTATCAAATTATTTTCTGCTGAATACAATAAACCAATATCTTCTGGAATAACGTTTGTATAACGGTCTTGTATATCTGGAAAACTATTTAATACTTGATAGAAACGTTTATTTTCATTGGTTATAACATATAGTTTTGTTGAATATTCCTTTAAAGTTGCCAATCTACCAAAACCTGACCAAACTCCAGTTGTTATTTCTACTTCAAATGCATACTCAGGATATAAAGCTTTATTTGCTTTTCTAAACCATATTACGTCGATATTACGTAGTGAATTATAATCACTATATTGTAAATTTGGGCATTTATCTATAGTTGTCAACTCTCCTATTTTCTCCTTATTAAAAGTCTTACTTTTATCTGGACAATAAGTACCATATCCTCTTATATTTCCTATTTGGATTATTCTACCTTGAATTAAACTATGAATACTTTCTTCAGCACTAAATGATTGATCGTTAATTTTTGTTGGCTTCAAAATTAAATCCCAATTGTTAATATACTGTTCGCAATTTAAACGATTCCATCTTCCTCTCAATACTAGTTCAAGGTCTCTTGTGAAATTTATTTTGTATTCTCCATTTCTATCGTGACTAATTTGTGATAAATGGCTTATTATTACATCAGAAGGTAAAAAAATTGCTTTATTAATATCTCCGCATATAAATGCAATGAGTGAATTATCTAAATTGTAAATTTCCTCTGCATTAATGTAATTTAATCCAAAAAAAATATCTTCTTCCTAGATATGAAGCTACTCTAATTAAAACATTGGAATTATTAATTGAAAAAGTATTTGATCGTAAAACCTTGACAGGATCAACATTAAATCCATTTTTTTGTGCTTTTCTAAAAAGCTATATAATAACTTCGCATGATTTTTCATATCATTAATATCTAATTTCAATTTTTAAAAAATAAATTATTATTTGCTGACAATACCTTCCCCACCAGCTTAATATAGAGAAAAGTGGTTTGCATATCTTTCCGTGTTTTTTACAGTAGTATATTGAAGTCACAGGTTCTTTAAGTGTAGCTAAATCAGCATGAGTAGTTGATCTGCAAGAACGAATTGTACGACTTAAAATAATACTGGCAATTTTTTTTGCTCGAATATCTTTAATTTGCCTGACCTGATCAAACATAAAATCAATCTCCTGTCTGACAGGATGCAAATACCATTTGTCTATAAATTTGCCTTTGTAAGGATGCAGACGGTGAACGTGTTTTGTTGTGTCAGCCTCTCGGAGATAGTCAAAGGATAGATGCCAATTTAAATCATCGCCCAGATTTTTCTTCCAGTTAATCTCACGTTGACCTGTATAGGATTCTTTGTAATAGTGTATCAATGCCTTTTTATTAACAAATGTTACAACGTTATGAGAAATTTTTTTAATTCGCCCGTATTGTATAAGATATGATATGTTTGAAGGTTTTATGTTTCTTTTGAGATGTTCTGAGGCCCATTGACTTGCCTGGGTTATGGTAAGTAAATTTGTCATTTTAGAATTTGATGTAAGTTTTTGTAATAATTCTTACCTGCAAAATTATGAATTTATGCATTTAAGTAAGGATTTTTTTAGCAGAGCTTGTACAAATCTCATAACCACAAATAACGATTATATTTTTTCAGGTATAGGCGTTTAGATATCCCAAGATGGATATACGGAGAAGTTGGAAACTTCCGAGGAGCCATATGACTAAACAAGTAAAAATGCATTTTATTAAAAAAAATAAATATACTGATCATACCGCAACATTTTGTTTTTTAAAACATTGGTTTATAATGCTAATATATTGTTTTACAAGGCTTATTGAAAAATTGGTTACTATGTGAATATATTTTTCATCCTTTCCATCAAGGTATAAGGTTTTAACCCTGTTAAAATTTCTAAGGTAGTTATCCACTGCTTTGATGGTATGGTTTGTTTCCTTAGCAATTATCAAAGGGTCTTTTTTTTCAACCACATACTTGAAAATAATTTGGTACTTATGTGTAATACAAGAACCCATATCCTGAAGGTTACCCGGATGCGGAAGATCTACACGGTGTCTTTTCTCATAACTTTTTCTGGTTTTAGTTGCACTTGAATCGCCTATAGCAAGCAACAAGCTTACATCCCTCATTGAAAGCAATGCATCTTGTTCATATGCTTCTCTAAGTATTCTAGCTACGACGTTTTGTTTGTGCTCAGAAATTTTCATTCCATTCTTAAGGTTGGAAATATCATTATTATTAACTAAGGTTAGGACCACCGGCATTAGCTTCATGTTTTTAGCATCCGCCCTGGTATGCTTGTGAACAGCATTCCATAGTACCTGTCCTGGCTTTATAGTATTAATATCCCTGTTATTTGCATCAAAAATCTTGATTAACTCATCTGCGATAAGACTTCGGGTGTTTGGGCCAAAAAACTTCGGGAACTCCACTTTGAAAAAGTTCTCTATAGAGGGCTTAAGAAATCTTTTATGAGCAGATTTGTAGCGCTTAATTGAAGAAGGAACTGGTAACATATTGTGTTTTTCTACAGGTTTAACATTTTTTTTTTAACAAGTCCTCAAGTTCATCTTTGCGTGATGGAACAATGACTGAGTGGGCTTTTATGTCAATATACTCTTCTGCCAGCTGTTTAGATATTTTGGTTAGAAAAGCAATAGTATGGACATCATACCCATTTTCCATGAGTGCTACTACTTGCTTGAATTTGTGTACATAGTTGCTAATTGCCTTGATACTGTGATTGATTTTACGAGCAATATCAGTGTACTCAATTCCTTTAACCCATTCCTTAATGATAAGTGATCGATGAGAAAGGGTTCGCCCCATATCTTTAATGGTTGAACGAAGCGGTACGAACATGTTTTTTTCTCTCAAATACTTAAGATCCCGAACAATGGTACGCTCCCCACAACAGAATATGCGATTAGCAATATCCTCTACGGTAAGCAAACCACCCTGCATGAAGGCTTCATGACAGATACGATTGAGTCTATGCCGTCTAAGGGCAACCACACCTTCAGCTTCCTTTATGGCTAAGTCTTCCTTGTCGTCATTAATGGTTAAGGTAACACTAACCATACTCGCCTCTGATATTTTAACTGACGGGTATTCTTCAGCTGAGATTACAATAAATTTTGCCTTTCCAGGAGCTAAATCTAAAGAACAATCAAAGAAGTCACCATAAACCTTGTGAACAGTATCCAAAACCGCTTTTGCTTCAAAAGAAGAACAGTTTAGGCCATTAATGATGGCGTTAATGAATTGGTTGTCTAAGCTTTTTGCTTCAAGACGACTCCATCTTTCAAAGGATGAATTGTTTATCATATCGGTATATCTATTGAGAAAAAATTAGAAACTATGCTTAATCAAAACAGCTCGCATTGGAGATGCTTTCCGGTCGGGCTACGCCCTCCCTTCAAGCATCTCCAATGCGAAAGCCCAGACAATTGTATTACAAAACAAAATGTCAAAGAACAAATATATTCAAATTTAATCTTTATGCCATATGGCACAAAGATAGGAGCTTCCGGTCTCCGGTTAAAAACATACGGCGGTTTTCAGCCTGCGGTTATATGGCCCCACAGCCAATAAATACCGGGAAAAATATTCTGAATCATTATCCCTGAAGCTGGTTTGTTTATAACTGATGATTAAACCCTGGTAAATATTAAAATGATTTAACATCTTTTTTCTTGACAATTTTAAAATTATATCTATATTAGCGTATTAAAATACTGAATAACTTAAATATTTGCCGGTGGCGAAAATATTAAACATATCAGAAGCTTTGATAATAGCGATACATAGTATGGGGGTGATTGCAAAATCAAAAACTCCTTTAAATGCAAATACTATTGCAACGGTTACAGGATTTTCAAAAAATCACATATCAAAGATATTGCAGCAATTATCAAAAAATAATTTTTTGACATCGACACGTGGACCACACGGTGGATATATTTTAAAAAAGGACCCCGGCAAGACAAATCTTTATGAAATATACAGGTTATTTGAAGGAGAAATCAGCATGGATTATTGCAAATACGAATGTGATAAGTGTCCGTTTTCAAAATGTATTTTCGATAGGATTACGGAAAAACTGACAAAACAATTTGAAGATTTTTTGGTGAATAAAAAAGTATTAGAGCTTTAAAATATATATAATGATTTTTACTAATGTTTAATTGAAGTATCATGGGGCAAAAAAAATGAAAAAACAATTTGAAAACAAAGTTAGTCTTGTTACCGGTGGAGCAGCCGGAATAGGAAAAGCAATTGCATTATCTTTTGCAAAAGAAGGAGCAAAAGTAGTTGTTTCAGACGTAAATGTCGAAAAAGGTGAAGAAACAGTCAGACTTATCAAAGAAACAGGTTCTGAAGCCATCTTTATCAAGGCAGATGTATCGAAAAGCAGTGATGTTGAAAATCTAATTCTAAAAACTGTTGACACATATGGCAGTCTTGATTTCGCTGTGAACAATGCCGGAGTAGAGGGAAATCAAGCTCCAACATCAGAAAGCACTGAAGAGAATTGGGATTTCATTATTAACGTAAATCTTAAAGGCACATGGTTATGTATGAGAAGTGAAATATCACAAATGCTCAAGCAGCAAAGAGGTGTTATTGTTAACATTTCTTCTATAGCCGGTGTAGTTGGTTTTCAGGGATTAACAGCATATTCAGCATCCAAAGGTGGTGTTAATCAATTAACTAAAGCTGCAGCCCTTGAATATGCACAATCAGGTATACGGATTAATTCCATTTGCCCCGGAGTAGTCCGGACAGAAATGGTTGACAGGATTATATCTAAAAATACCGATATGGAAGAAGCACTAATCGCAGGAACTCCACTTGGTCGAATTGGAAAACCGGAAGAGATAGCAAGTGCTGTAATATGGTTATGCTCAGATGATGCATCATTTGTAATCGGACATCCTATGGTTATTGATGGTGGATGGGTTGCACAGTAGTTAATTAATCATAAATTAATAGAACACGGATTTACCCCGTTATATAATATTTCAATAATAAAAAATATAAATAATTGATAGTCAATATCTAACAGGGTGAACGCGGGTCAGGTGAAAAATCGCAGATTACAAATCCGCGATAATCAGTGTAATCAGCCTCATCAGCGTTCCATTAAAAAAAACTCATGAAACAAACAATAATTAAAATAGACGAAGACTTATGTAATGGCTGCGGTCTTTGCGTTGATGGCTGCCACGAAGGTGCTCTTCAGATTATAGATGGCAAGGCAAGGATAATAAGCGATCTTTATTGCGACGGGCTGGGTGCCTGCATCGGTGAGTGCCCTGTAGGCGCTATAACATTGGTAGAACGTGAAGCCGAACCTTATGATGAGATCAAGGTGATGGAACGTATTTCACCTAAAGGGGAGGCAACGGTTATTGCTCACCTTAACCACCTGATAGATCATAATCAGGATGAATACGTGGAGCAAGGTATTAACTATATCAAAGAAAACAATATTGATATAGATCTAAGCAAGCTGAAGAATTGGAAGTCCAAACAAAAAGAAATAAAAAAGGAAAAATACATGAAAGGAACATTTATCGGTGATAGCAGTTGCCCGGGAACCAAAATCAGGAGTTTTGATAAACCGGACTCTGCCAATTCATTATCAACTACAAGTCAGTCTTCTGAATTAAGACAATGGCCTGTTCAGTTACATCTGGTCAATCCGCAGGCGCCATATTTTGAAAACGCTGATGTGCTGTTGGCAGCCGATTGTGTTGCTTATGCATCGGGTGAATTCCACTCAAAGTTGCTTAAAGGGAAAACTCTGGCAATTTTGTGTCCGAAATTAGACCGGCAGCAGGATATTTATGTCAAAAAAATTGCATCACTTATTGATAATTCAAAGATAAACAGCATTACGGTGGCAATCATGGAAGTACCATGTTGCAGTGGAGTGCTGCAACTGGTCAGGCAGGCTCTTAATATAACTGAAAGAAAAGTTGTGGTAAATGTCGTAGTTGTATCGGTATCAGGAAGGACATTAAAAAAGGAACCAGTGTAAAAAAATAATGAATCATTAATGCGAAATAATAAATTTCATTTAAAAAGAGGTTGAAATACCAAAAAAATCGAAGATCTATTTTATAGTTCCGTTTTTTGATTTACTTTTATTTATTAAAAAGCTAATATTTTGATGATTTGCTGAAATAATTTTTAGTGACATGATAAAACATTATGATATAATAGTTTTGGGTAGCGGGCCTGCCGGCTATACTGCGGCTGTGAGAGCTGCACAATATGACAGGAAAGTAGCGGTAATAGAAAAAGACGTAATAGGAGGAGTATGTACAAACTGGGGTTGCATTCCTACAAAAGCATTGCTGAAAAGCGCACAAGTGTATAATGATATCATGCGATCCTCTGAATATGGATTTAAAATTAATGGAAACATTATAATTGATTTTAATTCAATTATCAAACGCAGCAGAAAAGTTGCGGAAAATATGAGAAGCGGAATAGAGTTTTTGTTTAAGAAAAACAATATTGATTCAATAGAGGGGACGGGCAGAATTTTACCGGGCAAAAGAGTAGAGGTTGCGACTAAATCGGATGATGTGAAATACTTTTCCGCCGACAAAATAATAATAGCCGCCGGTTCGAAAAATTCAGAGCTGCCATATTTAAAAGTTGACGGTAACCATATCATAAGTTATCGTGAAGCCATGACACTAAAGGAACAGCCAAAATCAATGGTTGTGGTTGGCGGAGGTGCCATTGGAGTCGAGTTTGCCCATTTTTATAACACAATTGGAACTGAAGTAATATTGATAGAAAAGAATGACAGGATATTGAAATGTATTGATAAAGATGTTACCAATACATTGGAGAGGTCTTTAAAAAAATCAGGAATAAAGGTTATTACGGGTTCTTCATTGAAAGGGGTGAGCAAGAAAAATGATGGTTGTATTGTTAATGTTGAAACATCACGGGGTTTGGAATATTTTGAAGCAGAAAAAGTTTTATCAGCAATAGGTGTAAAAGCGGATATTGACAATCTGGGGCTTGAAGATGCGGGGATAAACACCGAAGGGGGTAAAATTTCGGTAAACAGATTTTATGAGACAAATCAACAGGGATATTATGCCATAGGTGATGTGGTCAGGGGTCCGTCATTGGCACATGTAGCATCATATGAAGCAATAATCTGTATTGAAAAAATGCTGGGATATGCACCTGAGCCATTCGATTATGATAATGTGCCTGAATGTATATACAGCCAGCCGGAAGTTGCATCGGTAGGTATGTCAGAAGAAGATGCCTTAAAATCGGGTTATGATATAAAAACAGGCAGATATTCTTATGTTGCCTCAGGAAAAGCTAATGCTACCGGAGCAAGGGAAGGTTTTATAAAAATGATATTCAACCGGCAGAATTGCAAATTGCTTGGTGTTCATATGATAGGCGACAATGTAACGGAAATGATAGCTGAAATTGTAGTAGCGAGAAGCCTGGGAGTTACCAGGGGCGAACTTATTAAGGCTGTGCATCCGCATCCGAGCATGTCGGAAGCTATAATTGAGGCTGCAATGAATGCCGAACCCAGGTATATAGTGTGCCCTGAAAAAGAAAACCAAAAATGCTTTTGTTTACAATAAATTATATATGGATTTAATAACTTAAAATATAAAATTATGAATATGTTTTGTTTTCAGTGTCAGGAAACAGCTAATAACACAGGCTGTACAAAATCAGGTGTTTGCGGTAAAACGCCCGAAATAGCAGGAATACAGGATGTTATGATGTATCTGCTTAAAGGCATGTCAGTATATTCAGAAACAGGCCGAAAAAAAGGCATAGAAAATCCTGAGGTGAACAGGTTCATTTTATATGGCTTGTTTATGACCATCACCAATGCCAACTTCAACAGATCTCATTTTATTGAAAAGCTAAAAGATGGAATGAAATTAAAAGAAGCTTTAAGGAAACAACTTGAAGATGCTGGTGTAAAAATTGATGATAGTAAATTACCTGCGGCTGCCAAATGGCATACAACAAATCCGGAAGAATTTGATAAGAAAGCGGCTGAGGCAGGTATACTTCAAATGACACCCGATGAAGACAAAAGATCGTTGAGGGAATTGCTTACATACGGTTTAAAAGGTATGGCGGCTTACGCCGAGCATGCTCTTAACCTGGGTTTTGAAAATAAAAACATATATGCTTTTATGCAAAAAGCCCTTGCTGCAACTCTTGATGATAGCTTAACGGCAGATCAATTGACCCAAATGGTATTGGAATGCGGACAAAAAGGTGTCGAAACAATGGCTGTGCTGGATAAAGCCAACACTTCAAATTATGGTAATCCTGAGATCACTAAGGTTAATATAGGTGTGAGAAACAATCCCGCTATACTTATCAGCGGACATGACCTGCGCGATATGGAAGACCTGTTGGAACAAACCAAAGGTACAGGCGTAGATGTTTATACTCACAGTGAAATGCTGCCGGCAAACTATTACCCTGCCTTCAAAAAATATGATCATTTTGTTGGCAACTACGGCAACTCATGGTGGAAGCAACGTGAAGAGTTTGAAACCTTCAACGGACCCATACTTTTTACAACAAACTGTATAGTACCGCCATCAAAAAAAGCTACTTATACTGATCGCATTTATACAACAGGTGCTGCAGGCCTTGATGGCGCTATCCACATACCGGAAAGGAATGAAAACGGCAGAAAAGATTTCAGCCAAATTATTGAGCATGCAAAAAAATGCAAGCCGCCCGTACAAATTGAAAAAGGAGATATCATTGGCGGATTTGCACACAACCAGGTAATACAACTTTCAGACAAGGTTGTTGATGCAGTAAAAACAGGTGCCATACGTAAATTTTTTGTTATGGCCGGTTGCGACGGGCGCATGAAAGACAGGGAATACTATACACAGTTTGCCGAACAATTACCCAAAGACACTGTTATACTTACTGCCGGATGTGCAAAGTATCGTTATAACAAACTGCCTTTAGGCGATATTAACGGTATACCGCGAATACTTGATGCAGGCCAATGCAACGACTCATACTCTCTTGCAGTAATAGCACTAAAACTCAAGGAAGTATTCGAACTAAACGATGTTAATGAATTGCCAATTGCATACAATATCGCATGGTATGAACAAAAAGCCGTTATAGTATTACTTGCACTGCTTTCATTGGGTGTGAAAAATATCCATCTCGGACCAACATTGCCGGCATTCCTGTCGCCAGATGTTGCTAAAGTGCTGGTGGATAAGTTTGGTATCACTCCAATAGGCACGGTGGATGATGATTTGAAGTTGTTTTTAAATTAATGTGTAACGGGTAACAAGTGACGAGTAACGGGTAAATAAACTCGTTATCCGTCACTCATACCGTATCAAGAATTTATAAAATTATTAATACTAAATATCATGGAAAGAGAAGAAACATTATGCCATTGCATGGAGATCACTAAAGGTGAACTCGAAGATGCAATCAAAGAAAAAAAACTAACAACCGTTGAACAGGTCCAGGATGAAACCGAAGCAGGTACAGGTTGCGGTTCATGTGTATACGATATTCAGGACCTGCTGGACGAAATAAACGGTAACAGGTAAATTGTTTTCCCTTTTTCAAAAGTAAGTAAAAGAGTTCGAAATAAAAGATTTTGAACCTTTAAAAATTTTGTAACTGTTTTATAATTAAATCAATATAGCAATATGCTTAAATCAAGTTAAGCAGTAACCTGGTAATTTGGTGCTATATATTGAGCTGCTCATTAATTTTCCGGGGTTCTGAGAGCTATATGGTTATATAAACCGGAGAAATTTAAAATTGATATAATATCAAACAATTTACATATTTATAAACATAAAACTGAAATTATGAACAAATTTTATGCAAATGCAATTTGGGAAGATAATCTTGCCAAAGGCAAGGGAGTTTACACTTTAAAATCAAGTGGTTATAAAGGGGAATACAGTTTTTCTTCCCGTTTTGGGGATAACAAAAAATTATCAAGTCCTGAAGAGTTGATAGGGGCGGCTCAAGCCAGTTGTTTTTCAATGGCATTTTCTCATACACTTGATCAATCGGGTTATAAGCCTGAAAAAATAGAGACCGAAGTTGAAGTTACATTATTAAAAACAAATAATGGTTTTTATATTTCGGAGATTTTATTGAAAACAAAAGGCAAGGTTGCCGGCATCGATAAGGATAAATTTGTTGAAGTGGCCAAAATAGCGAAAGAAACCTGTCCGGTATCAAAAGCACTCAAAGCAACCAATATTGTGCTTGAAGCGCAATTGATTCAATGATTGTTTTTTAAAAACCCGGTTAATCGGGTTAATACCTGTTCAGGTTCAGAAGTTTTTGATAAATAGAAAACAATACGTAACAATTCCAGGGTGCATTAAAAATTGCAATGCAATTAATGAAATAGAAAAACCATAAAAATATGAGCACATTTGAACACAGCAAAAAAATAAATTTCAAAAAAGATATTGAATATGCAAGCAACAGCGTGGTAAGCAAACGTGTTTTGGAAAAATCGACCGGAAACATTACTCTGTTTGCTTTTGACAAAGGTCAAAAACTCAGTGAGCATTCCGCTCCTTTTGATGCTATGGTGCAGGTTGTTGAAGGTACAACTGAGATCACAATAAACAAAAAACCTTATTTGCTGAAGGCAGGTGAAACCATCATAATGCCTGCAAATATACCACATGCAGTTATGGCAGTGGAAAAGTTTAAAATGTTGCTGACGATGATTAAGGAGTAAGTAAATTTATATGCCGCAAGATTTCGGTAAAAAACCAGTTTAGCAACACAATCAGCCATTAATTGTTGCTTATTATTAAACAATAATTTTTACCTTGAATGGATAATAAAGCTATCGAAAGCAGTAATCACAATAATAGAAGAGCAAAAAGCCTATTGAGTTTTCCATGGCTATACAGGGAAAGTTTCCTTATTGCTTTCCTTTTCGTTCTGGGTTCTTCAATACAAAAGGCGCAGGAAGCACGGATATACCTGTCGAGAATACTTGCAAAATATGATGTTCACCAGCCCATTGAAATGTCCGACCTAACAACAAAGGAAAAAGCACAAGAATACCTTGGGCTTGCCATGGATGATATCAGAGCAGAAAAAGAAAGATTTCTGAAAGCAACTGTCCCAAAATGGCTTGAAGAAGCAAAAAAACGTGAAGCAAAATATTAACATGAAATTTCCTCAAAATATCATGAACGAAGTATTCTAATTTATTTATTGAGTCTGCTCTAATAAATTATTTTTACCCGCAGATTCACCTCATTGTATGATTTTATAAAAAGCAAATATCCAACGGGGGAAATCGAAGATTTTTATTGATAAATATAACCTGAATATCATGAACTTATAATCTGCGTTTACTCTGTTGGTTTAATTATTTTTAATACATTTGTAAATTATTATAATTAAACATTATCCGACAGGGTCAATTAGCGAAATCTTCCGGAAACGATATTTTTGGATTTTTTGTAGTGTATTCTTTATTTAAAATAACAATAAATCAAACTATTATATGTTACTTGGGTAACATATACATAATTCAAATCGATCAAAGAAATAGTAATATCTCAAAGAGAAGGCAATAATGAAAATTCTTCTTATCTCCCCAACAATAGATGCCGAAAAGCGAACCAATAAAGAGCTTATGTTGCCTCAGCTTGCTCTTTATATCCTGGAGGGATTAACTTCACCCGAACATGAAGTAAAAGTTATTGAGGAGGAAGTATTTGACATTGATCTCGATCATAAATGCGATTTAGTTGGAATAAGTTGTATGACAGCAAATGCTCCGAGGGCATACGAGCTTTGCCGGGAGTTTAAAAAACGCGGTAAAACTGTAGTTCTTGGGGGAGTACATCCGTCAATACTACCTGAAGAAGCACTACAATATGCTGATTGTGTTGTGATTGGCGAAGCTGAAGGTGTATGGGAACAGCTACTTAAAGACTTTGAGAATAATAATCTGAAAAAAAAGTATCATAA